>PIVM01000031.1 GCA_003353945.1 Gammaproteobacteria bacterium | reverse complement strand
GGTTAAACTGTTTCATGCCTGCCCTCCTCAATGTGGCTCTGCCACTTGGTTTGTTTTCTCAACTTCCATGGTAACCCACGAGCGTTGAGGTTGGGCAGGTCAATACATGATGTCTAAGTGGCTGTTTCGTTGCGTAATTTTTTTAGTTGAGCTTTCCGTTTTTTTTGGGGGGATCGAGGGTTTTGCCTGATTTTTCCGGCAGGGCTTTTGCGACTGGCGGCTCGAAGAATTTGTTCTAGCTGAAAGGGCTTGAGATAGTTGAACCAAAGCGTTTGGACGCACATCGGTTTTTCGGTGGTGCTAAATGCCTTATTGTACTGGTTGTGATAAACCAGCCCGACTCGCCATTATCTTGGTTGTAACCATAAAGGAAGCAGGCAATAGGTTCAGCTGAGTTTTCTAGGATTATAGCTCTCGTTAGGGCGCTTTGTACCAATTGCAGATATACGATAAAAATTAAAATGCCGAGCTTTGCGCTTAATTCGCATGATGGAAATCATATGTTAATATGTCGTTCGAAAAAACAAGTACGGCTCCATTTTTCTACTTATTGGCGTAACTTAACTTAACTTCATTAACTCCAAGCTAAAGGCAATATTTTTTTCATCGAAGGGTACAATGTCTGTAGCCTTGAACTTATTCTTCGCGGCATTTGCAGCGGCACCATGGTTGGCAACACCCATACTGGCTAAACCACCGGTAGTCGCCTTAGCACTTGACTGCCCGGAAATTGGTTTACTTGCTACAGCAGCCATATTGATCGCTTGATTTTATAGAAATCTCGCTTGCATAGTGTTCTGCTCATCCCCGTTATTAACAGTCAAATACTAAATCGAAGTTCTATGGCTTCGTCGATATGAGGAAAGGATATCAAAGGATTTACTTCGCAAAGCCCTAGATTTGTAACCGTCGGTTACTAGAGTAAACTCGTCTTAGGACGTTATAAGGTATCCCAATGAAAGCTCAGGCGAACTTTATGGCCATTGGCGCGGGCATCGTAGCATCATGTGTCATCACCATGTCTAGTGCCCAACAATCGGATAATGCTCTGGAAACGGATTCAACTGCGCTTGAAGAGATAGTCATTACCGCGAAAAGGCGTCTGGAAGTGATGCAGGATGTCGTCATCGCCGCCACTGCCTTTACCGGCAAAATGCTCGAAGAGATGAAAATCGATACCGTGAATGCTCTCAGCCAATTTTCACCAGGCTGGATAGTGACCAACTTAACAAGGCAACACCACAGTTTTATATGCGCGGTGTCGGTATAAATACCAGTGGTGCTTCCGACGATGCCTCGGTGGCCTTATTTGTCGATGATATCTATATCGCACGCCCCGGTTTCTTCGACGTCGATCTGTTTTCGATTGAGTCCATTGAAGTACTCCGTGGTCCCCAGGGTACGCTCTATGGTAAGAATGTTTCAGGTGGTGTGGTACGTTAAAACCTTATCGGAGCAGGCAGAACTCAAGGTGTCCGGCACACTCGGCGACTTCAATCGCCGTGAGGCCCAGCTCTATGCTAATTCCCCCATTAATGATACGAATTTCGCCAATCTGGCTATTGCCGTGCGCCAGCACGACGGTTATGTCGATAACCGTAATATCAGGGTATCCTCCTCCTTCGTTGAAAACCTTTAACCTTCCTGGCTGACCGCTATCGATTCAATCTTACGCCGCACGTGAACAACCACGGACGGCTGCAATGAGACGAGTTGACTCACAAGCGAAATGATTTTCATTTGGGTCCAGTACTCATGAACAGTAGCCATTTAGAGTTTGCGGACACCGAGAGTTTTTTTGTCACAGGGAATTTTATTTTTCCATGTGCCTGCTGATGTTAAAGAGCTGCTGATGGAGTGTTGATTTTAACTTCGCCCGCTTCAGCAGTATTTTGTCAATATGCCCTCTCAGATTTTTAAAAGAACATGACTGCACCTGCTACATTACTGCCGTTTTCATCAAGGAGATAATTTAAAATTTGATTGGGAAAGCAGACGAATACCAGTGTGATCCGCGGTGATTTCCCTCCACCTGTTAAGTTCCAAAATTGTAATCTTTCCAAACTTGTATGGGTTAAAGTATGAAGAATTTTCGTTCATGCTGTAGCTTGACGGTGATTCGAAAGATGTTGGAATGCCGTTGAAGTTGATTGATTATAAGATATCACTCCAACTAATTATTCATAATAGTTTTCAAATACGTGGTCAAATTAATGGATTTATTTGAAATATCCAGCTTTTTTCGGATGTTTTCCCGATGCCTATTAACTGTTGCAGGTGCAATATGGCGCATCTTGCAAATTTCCTTGGTCTGCATTCCATTTTTAATCATATTACAAATCTGGATTTCAGTAGGGGTCAGATTTTCTATCTGGCTTGAAATATTATCTACAAAAGGTGAAGTAATTTCCATCAAACTGGTTTTTAGTAAATTTAGAATTGAAAAATAATCCTCCGACAACTGACTTTCTAGTTCATGGATAATAGGCATGACAATTCTATCTACATTTCCGATTATAATATCATTCGTTTCTTTTTTTTCTTCTTGAACCTTAGACAGGATTTCTCGCAAGGCAATATTTTTATTTCGCAACTCTATCTTTTCTGTTTTCAATTGACGTTCGGCCATTATCCTTTCGCATGCTCGCCCCAGACGCCCACATATTGAGTCTATTAGAAGCCTCTCCTCTTTGAGAAAGGGACCCTCATCAATTACTGGCTTCTTTTTCAAATAATACACTTCTACACAGCCAGATCGTGTTCCGTTTATATATATGTCGGATGATTGTACCCATTTTGATATTTTGAATTTTGGTGATACAAATATATTTTCATCTAAGGTGATTCTTGCGCGAGTTATTTCCGGATATTGCCAGGATGGTGGTATCAGATTTACAGAGCCTTGCATAATTTCATCTATTGATTTACCAGATTTTTCAATGACATTAGCAATGTCATATAAACATGAAAGCTCTTTGATGCGTTCTTGAAGAAGATGCTCAATATTTTGTTTTTCAACATCAACCTGCAATAATTTCTGATACTTAGATTTCAGAACTTCGTATTCTTTACGAAGAGTAGCTGTATTATTGAGGTTCACACTTCTCTTTAAACCAGGCGCATCTTCTTTTTTAGTCATCGCATCAGTTTCTTTGAATTACTTTAACAGCTGCAGTCATAACGAGCTAGTACTGCCATCCAATGTCCAATAGTGCCTAGATTGTATAGGCATTATGTGTGTAAAAATACCATGCTGCTTTTTCAGTGTAAAGGAATGAAAATAGGTACTGGTAAAAATGTTGGATAGGATCAGTTGACAGTTCAAGAGTTGCTATATGAATTAGTTGGGGAAAAGCAAAAAACACTAAAAAATATTTAGCGCCTATCACAATCCTATTTTGTTGTCGGGTGTATGTATATTTGTTTTGTTATTTCTATATATAGTTACTATATACGGGCTTTCGTTGACTCAAAAAAATGATTTTTGAATTTTCGAAAAAGTGATCGCTGACCTTCCTAAAAAATCAAACACTCTACTGGCCAAAGACTTCATAAATCATGGAGAAGTCGTTACTTATGATGACTCTTTGAAATTATGTTAAAAAATATTAATCAGCTATCAGCTTATGGCGTGAATGAATTTGACGTAAAGGGCGGCAACATCTATGGATATGCTAGTAAAAGAAATTATGCAAAAAGATGTTTTTACTCTCGCACCCGAGTTAGGACTTGATGCATTAGAGCAGCAATTATGTAGCTTCAAAGTCGGTGGCGCACCCGTTGTAGACAAGGGAAAGGTGATTGGTGTGGTCAGCCGATCCGATATATTCACACATCTAGGCATAAGGAGTTCCTACATTGCAATGGCAGAAAGCGGTTCTGAACCAGGTTATGGAGGCCATTCTAATAACATCCACAGCAATCGTTTTTCTGAAGGAATTATGGGTTGGACGTCCAACCTTAAAGTTAAAGACATTATGAGCAAATCTGTTCTTTCGATTAGTTCAAACCAGTCTCTAAAAGAAGCCGGCGAGCTAATGATTGAGAAGAAGGTCCACAGGTTAATGGTAATGGATCAAGGCGAACTGGTTGGCATCATCTCTTCAATGGATTTTGTTAAACATAGCATTTAGTAAAAAATACTTCACATAAATGGGAGTGAAAAGCATTTCAAACTTTGGCATTCGTCAATGCAGAAAATGGGCGAATGTCTGAGAAACCGAGCAGTCTAACAACTGCTCCAATCCGAGCATTTTTCACAAGTAGAGGTAGAAAACATGTTGAATGAAAAGCTCACAGTTGTTTTTAATGAAGTCATTGCTAGAAACCCAGGGGAAGCTGAGTTTCATCAAGCAGCCCAAGAAGTGATAGAGTGCCTAGGACCTGTGCTTACTCGGCATCCGGAGATTGGGCGCCATAAGATTATCAACCGCATATGCGAGCCAGAACGTCAAATTATCTTTCGGATTCCTTGGGTTGATGATAATAACGAAGTCCAGATCAATCGTGGATTTCGAGTTGAGTTTAACAGTGCGCTTGGACCCTATAAAGGCGGGTTGCGCTTTCATCCCTCGGTATACCTTGGAATCATTAAGTTCCTTGGTTTCGAACAAATTTTTAAGAATGCATTGACGGGTTTACCCATTGGTGGCGGCAAGGGCGGCTCGGATTTCAATCCAAAGGGGAAGTCAGATGGCGAGATTATGCGATTTTGCCAGAGCTTCATGACCGAGCTATATCGTCACATCGGTGAACATACCGATGTGCCTGCCGGAGATATTGGCGTTGGCGGTAGAGAAATTGGTTTTCTCTTTGGGCAGTACAAGCGTATTACCAATCGATATGAATCAGGCGTACTTACTGGAAAAGGCCTTGATTGGGGCGGCTCACTGGTTAGAACAGAGGCGACCGGCTATGGTTCTGTCTACTTTGTAGATGAGATGCTCAAAGTACGTGGTAGCTCATTCGAAGGTAAGACTGCAGTGGTTTCAGGTTCTGGAAACGTGGCGATCTACACGTCTGAAAAAATTCATGAACTTGGAGGTAAGGTGGTTGCATGTTCAGACTCGAATGGCTATATACATGATAGAGATGGTATAGATATCGAACTCGTTAAGCAGATCAAGGAAGTTCAACGAGGAAGAATAAGTGAGTACGTTCAGGAACGAAAGAGCGCAAAATATATTGAAGGAGGTAATATTTGGGAAATACCCTGCGAAATAGCCATGCCGTCTGCCACTGAAAATGAAATTTCAGGTAAGGACGCAAAGACATTAGTCGGAAATGGTTGTATTGCAGTTGGTGAAGGAGCCAATATGCCATCTACGCCCGAAGCTGTAAAGGTGTTCCTCGGCACTGAGATTGCCTATGGGCCTGGCAAGGCTGCGAATGCTGGCGGTGTAGCGACATCTGCACTGGAGATGCAGCAGAACGCAAGCCGCGATTCCTGGACATTCGAGTACACAGATCGTCGCCTACGCGCCATCATGAAAAATATTCATGAAAGCTGCTACGAAACTGCTGAAGAGTATGGCTCGCCAGGTAACTATGTTGTAGGAGCAAATATCTCCGGTTTCCTAAAAGTGGCGAACTCCATGCTTTCGATGGGCGTTATCTAGCCTTTAGCATAGTACGATGTAAATTAACCACCTTCTTGGAAGGTGGTTTTGCTGTGTAATGCGCTAATCGCCAAAATCAGGCGCAGTTCAATTATGGCTGATTGCAGGGACACTCGAATATGACTGAACTCATTAAAATGAGGGAATAATTGCTGAGTGCCTTTCGTGTTGAAAGGACTGTTGATGGCTAGATGACACGCCTGAATTGAGCAACTCTCCGTATCTCTCACAAAGGTGAGTAAGGCTGGATTCATTTTCTCAAAAAATGCAGCATAATTTGATGATACTTTGAAAGTAAATCGAATGTCTATTATTGCTTTCCATATTGAAAATCGTAGTAGATTTATTGCAAAGATGCTTTCAGAGAAAGTTATCATCAGATGTTTTCTATGACATATTTAGAGGAAGAGGTGTGTCTGAAACCAACAAAATTATGAGACACCATCTAAAACATATTGCAGCTTGGGTTTAGAGAAAAATGCTACAAGTCAATGAACATTTAAGCACCGGTCTTTCTGGCCTCGACAATATGATGAAAGGGCTTATCCCTGGTGATAACATTGTATGGAGAGTTGATGGTGTAGAACAATATGCCCCCTTTATTCAGCCCTATCGTCAAAGCGCTCGATTCCACGGCCAACGGCTGGTATATATTCGTTTTGCAAGCCATAAAGCCCTGCTGACTGAAGATGATAATGTAGAAGTCTATACTCTTGATGCGTCTGCCGGTTTTGAGAGTTTCATAAACGAGCTGCACTCCATTATTGATAAATCAGGATACGGCACCTGGTATGTTTTTGATTGCCTTTCGGAACTTGCTACGATCTGGAACAGTGATGCGTTTCTAGCCAATTTCTTCGTATTAACCTGCCCGTACCTCTATGACATGCAGTCTGTGGCTTACTTCTGCTTGATCCGAAATTTTCACTCCATAGAATCAATCGACCAGATAGTGGGCACCGCGCAAGTATTTCTTGATGTCTATAATCACAAGGGAACCCTGTTTTTGCAACCGATGAAAGTTGAACAACGACGCTCTCCCACAATGCACATGCTACACATCTGGCAGGATGACGATTTTGCACCTGTCGCTGACAGTGCGACAACCACTGAAATTCTTGGCAGAGCACCTTGTTTACCAAGGATATATAACAGATACCGCCACGGCATTTGGAACCGGACATTTCGTCAGGCGGAGCTAATAATCCAGAGTCACAGCACGAGCGAGCAGGTCAATGCGGAGCTTGAAAAAGATACCTTTCAGCAATTGATCGGTATGGCGCTTACAAGTGATCCCCGAATGCTTGAATTAGTTGAACAATATTTCAATATGGAAGATATTCTTGCTATAGGTGAGCGCATAATTGGCACAGGGCAGATTGGTGGCAAAGCTGTCGGGATGCTGCTGTCACGGAAAATTTTAGAAAAAGCCAACTCGCACTGGAAGAAGATCATGGAACCTCATGACTCCTTTTATATCGGTGCTGACGTTTTTACAACATTTATCGTGCAGAATGGTCTATGGTGGAAATGGCTGAAACACAGGGATCAAGAACGCCACCTGCATAAAACGGAACGTATTCGGCAACATATTCTTGTGGGCCACTTCCCTGATCACATCCAGACACAGATGCAGGATATGTTGGATTATTTCGGGCAGTCTCCTATTATCGTGCGTTCTAGCAGCCTCCTTGAAGACAGTTTCGGACACTCGTTTGTAGGGAAATACGAAAGTGTATTCCTGGCCGGGCAAAGTTCCCGTGAACAACGCATGCAGGATTTTATATCCGCTGTAAAGACCATCTACTCCAGTGTCGTAAGTGAGGCAGCTATAGCATACCGTGCTCGTCGAGGATTACTCAAAGAAAACGAGCAAATGGGTTTGCTTGTTCAGCGCGTGTCGGGTTCTGTACACGGCACACTATTCTATCCTCACGTAGCAGGTGTCGGGCTCTCCTACAATCCTTATGTTTGGGGTAGAGAGATCGATCCAAACGCTGGTGTATTACGTATTGTTTTCGGTTTAGGCTCCAGAGCAGTGGATAGAACAGACGATGATTACACCCGGTTGGTTGCACTCAACGCCCCCGGCCGTACCCCGACTGACAGCCCAGACGATGCTCTAAAATATGTTCAGCGAAAGTCCGATGTGCTTGATCTACATGCCAATCAGTTGGTCAGCAAAAAGTTTGGAGCGGTGGCTAAGGCAAGTCCTGGCCTGCCTCTTGAGATAATTGCCTCAATTAACAAAAAGAGGCAGGAGGTCAGAAGAGGAAGCTCAGCAAAAGGTCTTTTTCCATGGGTTATTACATTCGATAACTTGCTTAAGCAAACTGATTATGCCGATACAATGCGCCAGATGCTGAGACATCTTCAGGATACATACGGATCTCCTGTGGACGTGGAATTTACAACAAATTTTCTTCCGGACAACAGTTTCAGAATCAATTTAGTTCAATGCCGCCCGTTGCAAGTTAGCGGAGATTGCGCCGTCACAAACCCTCCAGAACACATTGAGTCGACGGATCTTGTTTTGAAAGCGCAAGGTGCCATTATTGGAAGAAACCAATTTTGTAGTATTAACAGGATTATTCACGTGGTACCTTCAGTGTATTCCATGCTTTCGATTAGTGACCGACATATGATTGCCAGACTTGTCGGTAAAGTTATTCGCCATGATGAAGGGCAAGATCAAAAAAAGACCATGCTGATTGGCCCTGGTCGTTGGGGAACATCTAGTCCTGAATTGGGTGTGCCAACATCATTTGCCGAAATTTGCAAAGTTTCTGTGCTTGTTGAGATTGTGGCCATGCGTGAAAACCTTGTACCCGAGGTTTCGTTGGGGAGCCATTTTTTTAACGAGATGGTCGAGTCAGACATTTTGTACTTTGCCCTATTTCCAGATATTGGCATCAATACTATTAATTCAACCCTCCTGGAAAGCCTGCCAAACCAGTTTGAGGAATTGATGCCGGAGGACAAACGATGGTCGGAAGCTATACGCGTCATTGATCTCCCTGTAGCTGGTGAAAGCAAGACAGTAAAGCTAAATGCCAATATTATTGAGCAGCAGGTAATATGCTATTTGGAATAAACAAAACGCTATTGCCGATGAACCAGACTAAATTACAAGCTGCATTAGTCTGACGAGAATGTTGAAATGGCAGACGATTCCATGTTACTTAAGGGGATCTTTAAGGTGCCCAGTTTCTTAAATTTCCACAAATTCGGGCACTTTTGAGTCGTAGCTCGTTCAGGTGGATAGGGTGCGTCTAACAGTGGCCACATCAGGTGGATTTTTTAAACCCAATATGCGTTTTTCTATGGATGCTGGATTTGCTAGACTTCACCAGTGGTGAAATATAGAAGTTGCTACAAAATCCGTATTTAGCCTATATATGTAGTGCAAAAACAGCTTTTCATCAGTTTTTTATGCAGCTGTAAAGCTGACTGAATAGTAACGCTTTTCCTCAACCCGGTTTTTTTGATTTAGATGAACGCTATCGCAAATTGAATGAACACGATCCATTACTTGCCTTCAATGTATCGATTGAGAAGTATTTCGAGACACCTTAAACAAATTCCAGTGCAACAAATTCCGGTGCAAAAGACGCAAAAGCAAAGCTGGGCGCAAGCCCTACGATGTGGTACTGATGTTCAAAGCCATGGTCCTACAACATTTGTATAACCTGTCCGATGATGAAGTGGAATATCAAGTGCGTGATCGCTACTCTTTCTGCCGTTTGCCGTTTGCCGTTTTCTCGGATTATCGCCAGAGCGTGAGATACCTGCGTGTTTTCAGGAAAACTCAAACGTTGAGCGGCAAAAGGTTGTCGATGAGCGATGGACAAAAAGGAATAACGAAACGCACTATGGCTATAAGCAGAAATATTTTCCAATTTACGGCTTCAAAAAAAGCATTTTTCAAAAGGCACCCTTCAAATAAATATGATAGCCGACAGCTAAAACTGAGGAGCCGCGATTGATCGAAATTGGCACATTTTCCCCATTCTGTCGCCCTATCAATAAGGACCGTATAAGTCTGCCTTGGTGCAATCGCCATTTCGTTTTCGGGCGAAATTGGAAAGCCAACTGAATGTCTGCAAACGAGAACATAATGCACTCAGCGCAATATTCACGTCAGGCCGCTTTGAGCGATTTCCCGTCGAACAGTTGCATGTTTAATAGAGCAATTTCAATTCGAACTATAAAATATATATATTCATTCCCCTCAAGCGGATTCCAACAACACTATGACAAATAGAAGTTTAAAGTGTAAGTTTTAAACAAGCTCTTGTTACAGTACTGATAGTAGAGGATGGCGCAATGGAAAAGAATATTTCTTATAGTAAGTTAGAATATGAGCTCGTCCACCAATATCGTGATCAGCTTAATCATTCAGAATAAAATGAAGATATTAAGAAATTCTTTTTCCAAACGGCAAAACGTCTAATCGATAAAGTTCCTGAAAATCAACTGGAAATAACCTATGACGATGTAGTATTAACACCGGAAACACCACCCTGCTACAAAACAAGCCGGACGTTGTATGATAATTAACATTTTCGTGAGCAGATAGTCAACTCTGACCTGGATGCCATTCTGTCTCGCTTAGCAAAACCAGCAGCCAAGCACTACAAGCATCTGTAACGCAATCTGGAAAAAATGGAACGTAGAATAAGAAACCACTAACGGCATAATGCTGACTTGTCTATTCGCGGAGAAAAATGTCGCTTGGTCAGTTATTTGATCGCGAAAATCAGGCATGTACTGACAGATTTTATCGATTATTTTTTCGGACACTTGGTCAAGTAGTTTGCCTTGTAGTTCTTTTGCTGCGTCACAAGGAAAATAGAAATCGTAGGCGCTAGCGATACTGTCACATTGAACCAACAACCTTCAAATGCGTGAAATGCAGACAAGCTTGAAAAAAAAGCCCCGAGTGAGTGGCCTCGGGGCGAGCAGGTTATATAACCCATAGTTGAAGCGATTACTGGATAATATCGCTTTCATTGTCACAAGTTGAAAACGGATGATCTCACCGTCCTCAATTGCTATCATACAGATATGGCATTTTTTCACATGACAATTTGCACCATAATTCAATACAATTTTCTTTAGAGTTGCCTGTTCTTTTTATAGCACTCATAAAATTTCATTGACATATGCTCCTAGTCACTTCAAGTGTTCAAAGTGACCTATCAGTTTCAATGTGATACAATATAAGAATTCATGTCTCTATATTATATATTCATAATGTTATGCTTAAAAAGCAGTTTATCCATTCATTGAGAAAATACGGCGAAGAGTCTTTTCCTAACACGTTTTCTAATATGTTGTGCCGCTCAAACATAAGTAGTGAAAAACACTATAACTTGCTAATACGTAATTACCTTTCCAAGGTTGAAGCTCGCTATGTGGGTATCGATTCCAATTCAAGCTGCCAGGATATTATTGAAATGTACCGCTACTTATTGGGATCAATGCGTGACTGCAATACACTTTACGAAAGCTTGGAGCATCTCAGTCTTTTTTATGATTGTTTTTCCAGAAAATCTCGACTACACATTAGTCAAGATAACGAATGCGTCATTCTGCGCTTTCATAACCATGTATCTGATAAGCACTTTTCGCCACAACAACAACGTGTCATTACCGTAAATATCATGTTGGCCATCAAGGGTTTAATGAATTGGCTAACAAAATGCGATATTAATCTTGTCAAGGCTGCCTTGGTTTACGAAAAGCCAGGCAGCAAACAAGATGAAAGCCTATTTAACTGCCCGGTGGTTTATCGCTCGAAAAACACGTCATTGTGGTTCTCGGTGAATTATGCAAATTTTCCAATTAAGGCTGACCAAGCTATGATTGACCAATTTATGAAGGATGCGCCTGCAAGCCTGTTTTGCCAGCGAAAATCGCATAGTTTGAAAGAACAAATTGAAAGTATTGTGTCTCACAGAAACTACAATGAATTGCCTTCTCTTGACGACATCGCAACGTTACTTAACATTTCAAAGAGCAGGCTGTATGCAGAATTAAAAAAGGAAGGTGTTAGCTTTAAAGCTATCAAGAATGCCCGCATTAGGCAGTTATCCATTGCATATGTACAGCACACAGATTTGAAAATTTCTAATATCTCGAGAAAACTCGGTTTTTCTTCACCGGGCAGTTTCTATCGTTTTTTTAGGGACAATACTGGAGTAACTCCGTCACAGTACCGACAAAATCACTCTAATAAAGCTTCACATATATCAAGCTTGAGTATTGATAAATTCATCTAACCACATGTCAAAATGCACTCTTTTAACGGCCGCTACAGCCCGCTGCAGTACTTCTTTCATAACCAAATCTTTCTCTATCAATGCACCAAGCGCAAGTGAAGTGACAATTGTGAGCAATGTATGAAAAGAAAAGGCCCGATACTGCTCCCAAGCCTCATCGAAGCTCAGTTCTATCTCGTTTTCAGCTAGAGCTTGAATGTAGTGTTCAAGCAGCATCTGTTCGTGTTCGGCCAAAATATGCGAGGGAAGTGAATTGATCAGAAAATACTGAACATCACGAATACCTTTTCCCCAGTGGGCGGCTTGCCAATCCAGCATGCCCAACTCGTCACCGCTGACAAAAAAATTGCCGATATGACTATCGCCATGAATCAGGGTCAATGGTTCACGAAACCACCACGCCAACAAGCGATCCCAGTGCTGCATTGCAAGAAGATGTACGGATGCAACATCTGCTGGAAACAAATCGGGGTATTTGTTAAGACAGACTTTACCTGCCCGCGTATTGATTACGCGTCCCAATTCGCGCATTATCGGTGATAGAAAAGGGTGATTGGCTATAGGTAAGCGCGCTTCGCGTTCGGTCTGGGACAAATGCGCATAGGTACTATGAATTCTAGCAAAAGTTGTGAGACATTGCTTGGCCCTGCCAAGCGATGGTCCAGTCATCATATCTATATTGGTAAACAGGGTAACGTTGGCATCCGCTTGCAGATTCTCCTGCAATAGTATAAAACGACTGCGCTGGTTTGCTGCTGCATAGACTTTTGGAATTCGCACAGGAAAATCACCGCTAAATTGCCGATAAAAATCACACTCTAGCTGCCAGGATCCAAAAAGATTCATAAACAAACGCGTGCTAACTTCTCTTGCGGGCAGTTTTATAAATAATGAATTCGGCAGTTCGATATGGCTCTGTGCTGCCAGCTTTCTTTGCCAGGACAGTGCAATGACTCGGTTAATACAATTGCTACTGGGGCATGCTATATCCAAAGGTGCTACATCGGTGATGTGCCCAGCCTGTCCCAGCTCATTGAGCCCATGCTGTTGTAATAATTGGTTGATAAAGATTGGAGTTTGGACATCATCAACATTCAATGGCATAGCTTTCCCAAAAGGGGTCAAAATCGCATCCAAGGCCATATCAAAGGATGTTTGGCAACCGCGAGAAACTACTTTGAGTCTGCTTGATGTCACCATAGGCCTCTGTCGTTCATAACGATTTGAAATTGCATCTGCGCCTGGAAAGCTTGCTTAATAGCGAGACATTATACATATGATGTCTCAATATGTGAATCTCTCAAAGAGTCTGCCAAGGAAAAAGCCTCATATATTGAAGTGGTATAGTGCTCTGGTTTATGTACGAATCGCCTGATACTTGGAGTTTTTGACATAGTAATGCACTTGGATTGGGCCAATCAGCAAGATCAGTATAGTGCTTGTTCTCGTCAATTAAGACTCGCTATGAAATCCTTGAATTTCAAAACATATGAGACATATATATACTATACATCTCCATAGATGTTTTGCTATGATGGGATATAGTGATCTGCCTGTTAACATAAAATGAATAATCAAATAGCCAGATTGGCGGAAAAGGCGCTGGATAACAAGAAAATTGATTTTCTGCTGCGTGATTTGGCAAAAAAGCCCAATTTCGAATCATTGCTGCAGACAGGCATACTATTTAACCGCTTTTTCTATGTTAACAATCAAACGCTTTTATACAATAAACTTGAAGTGAGTGAGCGCTACGGTTTATTGAGCTACAAAAAGTATTCACAGAATAGTACGCAAACACTGGAAGATATGGTGGCGCTGATTCTTTGGTTCAGATTTTGTTGCTGGATGATTAGCAAAGTGGATGAGGCACTATTTCTGTCTATTGATGAAAGCGATAGAAAACCGTTCAGTGCGTTGTATGCTGTAGCGCACTGCCCGATACATTTTAATCGTCAAGTGAACGCAATCGCCTTTGATAAAGCTATTTTACAGTTGCCTGTTCATCGGACATATGAAGGTATAATCGACAAAAAGCCCGCTTTGGTGAAGGGGTTGGCATATTTTAGTTATGGAGGTATGGATAGTTTTGTTGAAGCACGAATTATTCGTTTGTTTGAGTCAGATAGCCATGCAATTCGCCTGTCTGCCAACGAGATTGCCAGCCGACTGAATATGTCAGAAAGTTCACTACGACGTCGTTTAAAGGAACGCGGAAGCAGTTTTCAGCGCATACGCGACCATTATCGGCGAGATCAGGCCATAGCGATGCTAAGAATCCCGCAAACCTCCTTGATTGACATTGCTTTAAAATTAGGATTTTCAGATGCTAGTGCCTTTTCGAGAGCTTTTTACCGAATGACAGGCTTAAGACCGATAAACTATCGAGCGAGACTGACGGACTGAAGCGGGTCGTCTGCACTACACCTCATTGTACGCTCAGCAATCATACGGCATAACTCTTATTGAGTGCGGTACATTGGAATGCCTGTGTGGAGTGATATCACATTTATCCTATTGTGCTGGCTGATAAACAAAACACTGATACGCTATTTGTATAGCCGGACGTTCTGGTTAATACTACCTGAAATACCGATATCAGCAATTGAGGGAAATTATGCGATTTACATTAAGGCAGCTGCAAATATTCCTGGCGGTTGCTAAACATGAAAATATATCTCGGGCAGCCGATAGTCTGCATATGTCTCAGTCAGCAGCCAGCGAAGCCCTACTGAACCTGGAACACAGCTATGAATTCAAGTTATTTGATAGGGTAGGAAACAAATTAAAGCTTAATAGCATTGGGCATACGGTACGCAAGGAAGCGGAAAATCTGTTGGCACACAGCATAAGTTTCGAGGGTCTGTTGCTATCACATAAGGAAATAGGTCATATCAAAGTCGGTGCCAGCTTTACTATTGGCAACCATTTAGCCACAAAATACCTGGCGGGCTATTTGGATGAGTTTCCCGAAGCAGATGTGCAACTGGATATTGCCAATACGCCGGATATTGTGACAAAGGTGCTTAATTACGAGGTTGATATTGGCATGATTGAGGGCGAGGTTCAGCATAAGGATTTGGAATTGGTGCCGTGGATGAAAGATAAGCTTGTGATATTTTGTGCAGCGAATCACCCTCTGGCAAAGAAGAAAACACTCACAAACAAAGATATCAAGGAGGCGCCATGGATATTAAGGGAGTCGGATTCAGGTGCTCGGCATACTTTTGAGCGTGCCTTAGCGGGTTTGTTGCCAAACATTAATATCTATCTGGAATTCAAACATAACGAAGCCATAAAAAATGCGGTTGAATCCGGTTTGGGTATTGGCTGTTTGTCACAAATAGTATTGCAAAGAAATATTGATAACGGCGATCTGGTGCCGTTAAAACTGGCACGCGTAGATATGCGACGTACGTTTTATTTTGCCTTGCGAAAGAAACGCCATAGGAATATGGCGGTGGATTCCTGGATGCGAATTAGTAAAGAGACTTGCTGAAAAAGAAGAGAGGGTAACAGGTAGTGGATACAGCGCAAACGGGTTTCTGCCTCTCATCGCTTATTGTGCCATCGTTGAATCTGATTTAATTCCGTTCTAATTGCGCTCTTAAACCTTCAAGCATAAAGCGCATAAAACAATTTACACGCACGAGTTTTCGAAGGTCGCGGTGAGTGACTATCCAAAGTTTTAGAGAGCTGGTCAGTTTAGTGGAAGAAATTTCTAGCAAATCATCGTATGTTTTTGCAATTGAGTGAGAGAGCAAGCCTACACCAATACCTGCTCGTATGGCTGAGATCTTATCGGAAACGCTGGAAGTTCGCATGATAACTTTGGGATTGCTGACGTGATTTTTTAACCATGAATACTGAATGCCTAGTCCAGCCTGGGTTGTGCTGGGTGACCACAATATCCAGTCGCACTCCGATAGTGTTGGTTTGTGCTTAAATCGATTGCGGTATTTATGGCTACAAAAAGCGCCTGAAGTGACTTTTCCAACACAGTGCCCTACAAGTAAATCGGAAGGTTGTTTGGTGAAACGAATTGCCACGTCAGCCTCTTGCTTATTCAGGTTAACTAATTCAGAAGATGAGTTGATTTCCAGTTGGATATTTGGGTATTGTTCAATAAAAAGTGCATAGAGGGGATATAGATCGACAACTTCGTTTTCCGGTTGTGTTACTCGTAGCTTTCCTGACAATTGGTCATCAGCGCCCTGAAATTGCCTGGCTAGATTGAGCGTCTCCCGCTCGATCTCTTCGGCGCTTGGAAGCAAGGCTTTCCCGGATTCATTGAGCACATATCCACTTTGTAAGCGTTTAAAGAGTTTTGTGCCGAGTTCCTTCTCAATTTGTTCAACGCGTCGTAGTACAGTAGCGTGGGTGACGGCTAACTCTTTTGCTGCTGCTGAAACGGTTCCGCTACGGGCTACAGCCAGATAAAACCGCAGATTATCCCAGTTCTCCATAAGTCCTTCCCTCTTTACCCTACGGTTATCGTCTATCGATTTATTAACAATAAAAGATAATATTTATGCAATATACAAACAATACATTAGCTCCTAGAATCATTCCAACATTATTTGAGAATCTGGAGTTTTTTATGAGAACTGAAACGATTAATGGATTGTTATCTTTTGTGCTTGTCATGATGAGTACTGTTTTTGTAAATGCGCATGCAGAAATTAATGCGAATAATGTTATTAAAACGCCAAATTTAGTTATCTATCGGCCCAGCCAAAATGTTGCACTTCAGCGAGCGTACTTTCGTGTATCTGTAGACGGTAAATGGATTGGGAAGCTAAAAGATCGTAGTTATTACGCGTTAAATCTTGAGAAGGGTGTGCATACGATAAGTGCCAATGATGGGACGAAAAATCAGATAAAAGTGACTATTACTGATGAAGGCAAAATCTTTGTTAGTGCTGTTGTGAAGCGTAAACCTTCTTATCACATGGCTTTTACACGCAGCTCGAGTAAAAAGATTCGAAGTGAAGATCCAAAGTTATATGCACAGTTCATCGAAAAACAATCCGTGCGAGAAGGAGGTTCAATAGCAATCAATGAAAAGGGAAACAGATTTTGAGATGATTCTTTAATTTCAACGGCCCCAATCACTTGCATGGCGGGATTAGACGAGCTCTAATCCCGCTTTATATAGAGATGCGCTATTTTGCCTGTGCTGCTTGCTGTTTGTTTGTGCTGAAATTATGGATAACCGAGCTTAGTTTTTCAGCGAGTTGCGCTTCGGAAATACCATATTCTTCAAGGCTATAGGCATTGGCACTTCGAAAACGTTTTTGTCTGGCGCCTTCCTGCAAGAGTTTAGCTTCATAAGATTCAGACATAGACAGGCCAAGCTGATGATAGACTGTTGCAACCGTATTGCCGGGGTCGTTGACCAGATTTTCGTAATCGACGATTGCGCAACGCTCGGCCGGTAACTCATTGATTACCGCTAGAGCATATTCGTAATCACGCATACAACCCTGTATAAAGACTTGGCAGCCTCTTTCAATTTGCTGCTCGGTGAGTCCCACATTTTGCCAGGTAACTTCAAATAATTTGCAGATACTGGGAATGGTTTCCATGGGATTTCGGTACAGATAGACAAATTTAGCATCGGGAAATTCTCTGGCCAGATCCCGCATTTTTCCGACAAAGGCCGGGTTCTTACTTAGAAGCGTGCGTTGATTTCCTCGAACATAGAGTAATCGGCGAACACAGCTTCGATAAAAATTGAGTAATCTGCGGCGGGTGTTCAGTGGGCGTTGTTCAAATTCAACAGACAAATGCCACAGTTCTTTTAAATACGGAAAAAAAGCCGTCAGCATGGCTGAAGAGAATGAAAAGCTAAACAGAAATTCATCTTCATCCGGTTCACAAAGACCCATCGGGCGAATTTTTCGAATATCGCCAAGCAGTCCTTTTTCCCATTCGACGAGTTTTTGCATCGACTTGGGAAACAGTGCGCCATAGCAACGAAAAAACAACCGGACGGTTTTCTGCTGTATTATCGAAGGTAAGAGCAGTTCCCATAGATCAAAGGAGATAAAACGGTTTTCATCCCCGCACATTAGACGATGGAAGAAGGTGGTACCACTACGGGCGTTGCCGATAATAAAAATAGGATTATCCACCGGTTTTTTGCGAAATCCTGGGAAAAATATAAAATCCAGCAGAAAAAAGAAAGCGTTAAACATTCCCCAGACTAAATAAATAATCATTAGCGGTAATTGCAGGGTAAAGCGTTTTGGATTGTCTTTGTCAGTTACCACTAGACGAAGCAGGCGAAAAAATGTGTAAAAGTCAAAATACATCAAGATCGTGATCCTCGCAGGTTTGTAAATTTACAACCAACATTTTTCTATTTAGTGCTTATCTAAAAACTCGCTACCACCTTTCATCTCTCTTTGAGAAGAGAGTATGGTAGGGTGCAATGCGCAAGCTAACGGCTTTCATGCAAACATTATTTTGCAGCCAAAGCTTTCTCCGCCTGGCGCACGGCATGACTGAAAATACCGCGTCCCATCAATGAAATTTCACCTTCTGCACGTTTGTTAAATATATCAATAACACATTGTTGCGCTTTATCATTATCCGGCTCGGCCAGTGCGGCCCATTCAGCCAGATGACAAGCCAAGGGCAAATTGCTATCAGCCAGTTGATAAGCTTTTTCAATCATGGCTTCTGTGCCACCGGCAAGTTCAGTGATCACGGCACTTTGTTCACGCATTGGAGCAGGTAATAGGTGTGAGGAAAATCCGTCCCACCAACCGCCATATTGACGTATGACGTTACGTGCAATGAACTCAGGTCGATCATAGAGGGGATCGATGTAGAAAAATTGCTTCAGCTGTTCCGGTATCTGGATTGATTGCATGATTTCTTCATGATTCTTACCGCTATTGAGACCGTCCAACGCTTGGCGGACGATAGCGCGTAAGGCTTCAGCAACATTGTGACAACACGCGCGAATTTGCTCGTTGCCTTCAATGGGTTGGCCATGGCCAGGAAGCAGCAATTTTGCGTCAACGGAGGCAATGGCTTCAAGGGCATCCGCCCAGCCTTCCGGGTATCGCTGTACTTTCTGCGGATTACCGCAATTGGGAAGAATTTCTTCCCATAAATCGCCGGTACACACTATGCTTCGTTCTGCCGCCCATACCCAAGTGGCATCATCGGTTTCGCCTTTGGCATGAAATAATTCAAAGCGCTCTCCGCCAACGCGTAGGCTGAGTTGATTGCGATAAGTGACATCTGGCCAGAAAAATTCGCCGGAGGTTTCGGGCCATTTTAAGCCGGCTTCAATGCCAAACTGAACCTTGTTGATATGCGAGTTCAGTGGTCCGGTGCGCATATAGCTTTTAAAGCGCTGCACTACGTTTTCGTGGGCGATAATTCGTGGTTTTTCACCTGCGTCAAGCCAAGGTTGTAGGCCGAAAGCATGGTCAAGGTGGCCGTGAGTGTAAATGACAGTGTGCAAGGGGAGATCGGTGTGTTTTCGAATTTCTTCATACACTTTGGGTGCGGTTTCCAGTGTGCCGCAATCGACCATTACCAGACCGTCGTCGGTTTCGAACACGGTCAGATTGACGTAATCCGCTGTCATAAAGAGGGTTTTTGGTGCGACGTAATTGGCTTCGCTACGGCCGGTGAAGAAGCGCTCAAAAACGGTGCCGCCAACCGCGCGGTCAATATTGTTGGTGTCGTTTACGATCTCGTCAGTCATGGGTTTTCTCCCGGTAGATATGTCTGGCTATGCCGTTGGTTGACAGCTAATATAGTTTCCTGGGAAGCAAAGTACCTTCCTGGGAAGATAAATGCAAGCGTTCCGTGAAATTAGTACGAGGCAGGTATGGCTATTGATTTGGAAAAACTGGAAAAGCAACTGCGTGAAGGTGAAGTGCCGGCGGGCTTGGCAGGTGCTGTTGATTCCGTAGATCCCTCCACCATACTCATTATTCTGTGGGCGGGTCGATTAAGTCGTCGGGTTGACGCTTTTTATCAAGAGGCATTACGGCCCTATGCGCTGCAGTATTCGGATTATGCGGTCATGTCGATTTTAAGATTCTCCGGTGCGATGTCGCCTAAACAACTCAATAGCTTTTTAGTTATCACCTCTGGAGGTCTGACTAAAACCCTGCAACGGCTTGAGAAAAAAAAGATGCTAGTACGTCGTGCAGATCCTGAAGACGGTCGCGGTACCTTGCTGTCGCTGAGCAAAGTGGGTGAGTATATGGTCGATAAGCTGTTTGTTGAGGATGTACGGGCTCATGAGCAGATGTTGTCTAAGTTGTCAGCGACTAATCGTCAGCGAATTGCCAAGGCTCTGCGTGAGTTGCTGGATGTGTTTGAAGGCGAGCATTGAATCCAGAACAATAAAAAGTATTCGTTATCTGAAAAAGATGCTGTTTCGTCTGTCCAAACGTCTTCTAACAACAAAGCATTAGCTCCTCTGTGGTTATTGTGGCTAGCTATAGCTAGCCATTAATTTAACGTAATACTAGATGATTAGGTCCTGTTTCGTATGAAAAAACCCGATGTAGATCAAAAAATGCAATTTCTGCGTACAGTCCCGGTATTGACGAATTAGCGCAGCCGACTTAGTATCGCATTAAAGCTAGGACGCGATAGCTTTTAGCGGGGTGAAGAGTTTCCTCGCCCATGGGCCAAACATACGCATCACCCATCTATGGGTGTGAAAGACAGAGTCGCTCAATACGATAGGGTTACAACGGGGAGCAAATAAAAAATGAATAATATGATCACATCCAGTGGTTCACAGCGAGAATATACACCCAGCGATAGAATTCAATGTGACGCCTTCCAGCAGATGTGCGAGGCGACTGCTTGTGTACAAAATTCAGCACTCAAACGCTGGAAGGAAAACGGCGGTAAAGTGGTTGGTTTTCTTTGTTCGATGGCACCGGATGAGTTGCTAATCGCCGCCAATATGCTGGGGTTTCGCGTGCGTGGTACGGGTAGCACCAATACGGATCTAGCAGACAATTACTTTACCAATCTCAATTGCACTTTTCCGCGCCACTGTTTGAATATGGCGATGGAAGGAGAGTATGAGTTTCTCGACGGCATTCTCTATCTCAACAGTTGTGATCATATTCGTCGTTTGTATGACAATTGGAAACTCAATATCGACACTGAATTTATTGAATTGATTGCCTTGCCCCGCCAGACCGGACCGGATCAGGTGAAGTTTTTCACTGAAGAATTTCAAATGATCAGGGAGAAACTGGAAAGTCATTTCAAAATAAAGATTACTGATGACGCACTGCGTGACGCGATTAAATTGGGCAATGAAACCCGTCGTCTGCAGCGTCGAATGTATGATTTGCGCAAACAGGATGATCCGCCGATAACGGGTGCCGAGGTGTTAACTGTGATGGTTGCCGGCACAGCGATGCCTAAAACCGAATACAACGTGTTACTGCGTGAATTGCTGGAAGAGCTGGAAGGGAAGCAGGGTTCGGGGAAGGAGTATCGAGCTCGCCTGATGATTACCGGTGGTGTATTGGATGATCCAAAGTGGATTAATGCGGTGGAGGAAGTCGGTGGCCTGGTTGTAGCCGATGGCTTGTGCTTTGGCGGTCGTATTATGTGGGAGGATATCGACGAGACGATCGAAGATCCTATCGAAGCGTTGGGCCGATATTATCTGGCGGATCGACCGAGTTGTCCGCGCGTTGTTGATAAACAGGAAGAGCGCGCTGAGTTTACTGCAAATATGTTCAAGGAATTTAATTGTGACGGCATTGTGGGCGCCAAGATGGTTTTCTGTGATCAGTGGAATGTTGAGAACTATATGCTCAAGAGTGATATGCACGAGCAGGAGATCCCGTTTATGAGTGTTGAGCGTGAATACATTACCAGTGGCACCGGCCAGCTCAAAACACGCATCCAAGCATTCATTGAAAGTCTGGGGAAATAGCTATGTCATCATCATCATCGACAGTAGAAGAAAATAACACAGTCATAGATCAACCCGTCATGGTAAAGGAACCCTCGATTGCCAAGTTTCGTGAAGAAGTGGTCAATTGGGGCTTGCTGTATGATTCAGTCGCGACTATTGAAGATCCGGATTTCCGTATAAACGCCGAGTTAGCCAAGTTGGTACGTGATGCACGCAAGTCTATCGTCGATGCCTTTGATGAAGGGAGACCGTTTATCTCCAACAATTACTGTACGGCGCCCGAGGTTAGCAAGGCCATGGGTTTGCCGTCCTATATGTTGTTCGAAGCGCCTTTTATACCTTCATCAAAAGAAGTGTTAGGTGATCAGCTTGACCACACGGCGGCGATGGGGCTGGGCCCAGATTTATGTACGGCCATTCGCTCGGGTATTTATTATGTTGAACAGGGATTGGTGCCTTTGCCCGCCGCGATGATCGGATTTATTTTTCCCTGCGACGGTATGCCGATGTTGCACCAGGTGATCAAGCACAATAAATTTTGGAAGGATATGCCGCTGTTCTGTCCGGATCCGCCCTATTTTCAAGATCCTCGCAGTATTGATTATTTTGCCAATGAACTGAAAAAAATGGTGTCCTTCCTGCACAATGCCACGGGCGCGACCCTGGATATGGATAAGCTGAAAGAGATTATCGACGAAAGCAATAAACAGTATCTTTTGTGGCAGGAATACAATGAGCTGCGTCGTGCAAGGCCCAGTCCTCACGGTTACGACATTGGCGGCGCCAAATGTTTTTGTGTATCACAAATGTTCAGCGTGGGGGAGCCAGACGGCACCGAATGGTTTGGGAAACTAGTCAAGCTTGCTGAAGACAAGGTGGAGCAGGGTTTGGGTTCCACACCACAAGAGAAAATCCGCATGTTCTGGTTCGACATCATGCCACCCAACTGGGCTGATGAACTGTTTCCGATATTGGCACAGGAATACGGAGCGGTGTGCGTGATGGATATGTTTGGTAATTCGCCGTACACAACCATTGATACATCAAGTGAAGAATCCATCTGGCAGGGCATGGCTAAACGGGGTTTGTTTGATACGCCGATGGTGCGCCAAGCGATTGGACCCGCTGAGGGATTCTTAGATGATCTGACTCGCATCGTAAGAGACTATGAAATTGATGTGGTGGTTTGGCCGGGACATATGGGTCACAAGGAGTCCCTGGGTACCTATGGCATTATTCGTGAGGCTTGTAAGGATCTGGGCGTGCACTTTTTAGATTTGCGAGTCGATATTCTAGATGGTCGCTTTGTTGAAAAAGATGAAACGTTGGACAAATTTGCACGCTTCTTTAAAAACAAAGGGCTTGCCTAAGCGATAAGCAAATTAAGCAAAGAATAAGATTAAAAAGGTAATTAATTATGTATACCGCAGGCATAGATTTGGGATCGGCGACCGGCAAATGCGTCATCCTTAAGGACAATAAGATTATCGGTTCGCGTATAGCGCCGACGCAGGCGCACCCTACCGAAATGGCTAACCGTGTGATGAAGAGTGCGCTAGCCAATGCTGGACTATCTTCAGTAAATGAGATCAGCACCATCTTTACCACGGGTTATGGGCGACTGAATATCGAATTTGCGACAGAAAATATGTCGGAAATTGCTTGTCATGCCAAGGGTGCTCACTGGATGATTCCCAGCGTGCGCACCATTATTGATATTGGTGGGCAAGACAGCAAGGTGATCTCCGTCAATCCCGATGGCAGTGTGGATGATTTTACGATGAACGATCGTTGTGCGGCAGGTACCGGGCGTTTTTTCGAAGGGGTCGCTCGTGGTCTGGGATTGGATCTGGCCGGCATTTCCGCGCTTGAAATGCAGGGTGATGAGCCCTGCGCTATCTCAAACCAATGCAGTGTGTTTGCTGAATCTGAGGTAGTGTCCTTGATGAATGAAGGACATTCATTTCCCAACATTATAGCCGGTGTCAATTTGTCGGTGGCGCGACGTATGCGTGGGATGGCGCGTAAGGTTGGTGTGAGCGAAGAGGTAGTGATGACCGGCGGCTGCTCGAAAAATGATGGCCTGGTCGCTTCGATTGGCAAGATGCTTGGCGCTGAGATAGTACGTTGCCCCACCGATCCTCAGTTAGCAGGTGCTATTGGTGCGGCGCTATTTGCCAAGGCAAAAATGGAGAGAGAAAGTGCGGCCGCATAGGTCGAGTTTGCACTTTTTTCTCTTGCATGGGAGTAGGGCGGTTGTGTAATGGTAGATAAAATTGAAGTGGCAAACCTGCCCGTCTCTCTGTTTGATTTGCATATCGAGCAACTGCGTTACTGTATTGAGTCCCTGAACAATGGGGAACGAAAAATGACCCAATATGATGTGCGAAGCACCCCGCAAGAAATACTCAACGGTTTGCCCATCCAGGTCGCAGAGGATCATCGCAGCCGTCTAATCCTGCGCAAAAATACTTTTCTTGAACTGGGTAATCCCGAGGCAGGTTCTTGTGCGTTTCCTATCTGGAGTAACGAGCCTTCCTTGGTGAGCGATGGGCGAATTACCTTGATTGGCCCTGATATTCCCGAGACGCCGGATGCCAGCTTGCCCTTTGGACAGGTGATTCTGCTCTATGGCGAGCAATTGAGTAAGGCCCAGCAGATGGCATTGGAACAGAAACAATACGATGCCGGTTTGATTGATGGCTATATGATTCGCAGTGCGCCGGGGCGTGTCTGGGGTCGGGTCAGTCGAGAGGTTGTCAGCAAAGGTTTAAATTTTGAAATGCTTGGCAAGGTGTTGATAGCGCTATTCAAGCAGCAGATTCCGCAGGTCGAATCAGTTGAATTGCTTTTTGTGACTTCAAGCAAAGCGGATGTCGAGCAACTTGCAAAGATCGCCGGCGGTGTGAAACGAATCGGTGACGGATTAGTGAAAGAAACCTGGGCTGAAAAAGGTTTTGATCTGGATGCCTGTATTGATCACGATTGTTCCACTTGCCATGAAGTGGAAGACTGTGATGATATTCGCGATGTGGTGCAACTGGCTCAACAGACCAAGCGTAAACGCAAAGCTGGGCAGCGGAAAACGCGATAGAAAAAAGTGATTAGAACAAAAAAATATCCGTATTTTGTTAGAAGAGTAGAGAGCGATGATAAAGAGTGCCGATACCAAGCCTGATGGTGATGAGATGGAAGTGGAAGAGACTTTTCCTGAGTCTGCCAAGTCACGCCTGATCGCTGTCTGCGGTAAAGGCGGGGTCGGCAAAACGGCGTTTACCGCTATGATGAGCAAGGTCTTGTCGGCCAGCGATGCAGCGGGAAAAGTGCTGTTAATAGACGCCGACCCGGCAAAAGGCTTAACTATCGCCCTGGATGTGGAAGTGAAAAAAACCATGGGTGAGGTGCGCGAAGAAATTATCGCCAAATCCAAACGTGCCAAAAAGGAAGAAAAAGTCCAGTTGGTTGATATGCTCGATTATATGGCGCTGGAAACCTTGATTGAACAAGACGAGTACGCCCTGATGGCCATGGGGCGAACGGAAAGCAAGGGTTGTTTTTGTCCTGTTAACAGCTTATTGCGCGGTAGTATTGAAAGCCTCTCAGAACAATTCGATACCATTTTAATTGATGGTGAGGCTGGCCTGGAACAGATTAATCGCCAGATCGTGCGCCACCTCGATACCTTGATTATTATCAGTGATGCCACGTCACGGGGCTTGGAAACGGCCCGGTTGGTTAAGGCAATGGTTGAGGAGGAAAAGGTCATCAAGTGTGATCGCCTAGGCCTGGTCATCAATCGGGTGCAGGATAATGTCGAGATGGTTAAAAAGGCCGCCGAATCAGTGGGCGTGGAAGTATTGGGATATATTCCTCAGGATGAAAATGTGGCTTATCATGATCTGGTGGGCAAGGCATTGACAGAGTTGCCTGAGAATTCGCCAGGTTTCGTCGCGGTTCAGCAAATTGTTGATACCGTCCTGTAGGGTGCAATAAGCTCGGCGCATTGCACCATGATTGGCTGTCATTTATGAGTACTGATATTGAAACCTAGTCGATTGCTGCAGAGGTATTCCCATGTCATGGCTGGCGCCGTGGTTCTATCCTGTGGTCTGTTGATTCAGTTTGCTGGATTGTAAATAGTCTATCTTTCGCATTGAACATTGAACATTGAACATTGAACATTGGGTGTTGCGCGTTGATGCCTTGAAGAGCACTACGAATGAAAAACAATATTTCACGAAGAACGTTTGTCAAAGGTGCTGGTAGTGCGCTGGTGTTGTCTCTTTTTAATCTTGGCGGCCTAGGCGTCGGCAGCTTACAGCAGGCGCAGGCAGGTATTTTCCCCTGGCCTAAATACCGTGATTTCCAGGACGTGTATCGCAAAAAATGGACCTGGGATAGTGTCGCCAAAGGCACGCATCATGTTAATTGCTGGTACCAGCGCTGCTGTAACTGGAACGTTTATGTAAAAGACGGCATTGTCTGGCGAGAGGAGCAGTCCGCCACCTACGAGCAAACCAACGAAACTGTGCCCGATTACAATCCCCGTGGTTGCCAGAAGGGTGGGTGTTTCAGTCAGCGCATGTATGATGCGAGCCGCCTACGCCATCCCCTGAAGCGGGTAGGCAATCGGGGTGAGGCAAAATGGAAGCGCATCTCCTGGGACCAGGCATTGGAAGAGATTGCCGATAAGACTCTTGATGTGATGACAGAAGACGGGCCGGGCTCTGTTATTTGGGATGAAGGCTCGGGCGGTTCCAATATTGGTGTACAGCGCACCAGTATTCTGCTGGGGACACCGGTATTGGATGTTGATTCAGAGTTCGGTGATCATCATCCGGGCGCGGCAGTGACTTGCGGCAAAATTTCCTTTTCCAGCTCGGCAGATGATTTATTTTATTCTGACCTGATTTTAATATGGGGTGGTAATCCGACGTATACGCAAATTCCCAATGCGCATTTTATTAACGAAGCGCGGTATAAGGGTGCGAAGGTCGTTACCATCACCCCGGATTACAATGCATCGGCTGTCCATTCAGATTATTGGTTGTCGGTTAATATCGCCAGTGATGCCGCTTTTGGATTGGCAATGGCCCATGTTATGGTCGAAGAGGATCTTTATGATCGCGAATTTGTGAAGGAGCAGACTGACTTTCCCTTCTTGGTTCGTCGCGATAACGGTCAGTTTTTGCGGGAAAGTGATCTGGAGTCAGGCGGTGATGACGATGTATTTTACCGGTATGACAAAAATAAAAATGAATTGGTTGCCGCCTCAAAAAAAACGCTGGCACTGGAGGATATCGATCCGGCATTGGATGGTGTGTATGAGATCGGTCTGCCTACTGGCAAACGGATTACGGTAGAGCCGGTATTTGTCCGCCTGTTGTTACAGTTGGAAAAATATTCCCCGGAGGCAACGGAAAGCATCACGGGGGTAAATCCCAAGAATGTGCGTCATTTGGCCAGGCAAATCGCAACGGCTAAGGCGGCGACTTGTATTACGCAGTCCAATTTCGGTAAATATTATCACGGCCTGGAAATGGAGCGCGCCCAGTTTCTGGTTTTTGCCCTTGCCGGACAAATGGGGAAAAAGGGCAGCGGTATCAATGCCTTTCCCAATCTTTGGCTGTCAGGACACGAAGGATTGATAGCAGGCTCCGGCTCATTACCGCCAAAAATAAGTCTACTACCCATGGGATTGAAAGTAGCCCCCGATATCATCAAGATGAAATTGCAGGGTTACTCCATGGACATGATCAACTACGAGATAATGCGTAACAAACACGCCAGTGAAAAGTCGTGTAGTGTGATTTTTCAGTATTATCACGGAGGTATGGATGAGCACTACGGTAGTTCAAACAAATGGGATACAGAATTAAAACGCGACATCGACGAGTATATGGAAGAGGCGCTGCAAAAAGGTTGGCAATATAAATCCGAAGAAAAACCGCGGATATTTTTTCAGGTGGGTGGTAATTTTCTGCGACGCAACCGGGGTTATCCAAAGCTGCTGGAAGAACTGTGGCCTAAATTAGAAATGGTGGTGACGCTTGATTACCGCATGAACTTTACTGCATTGCACAGCGATTATGTGCTGCCGGCTGCCGGTTATTACGAGCAGGATACCATTCCCTGGACCACGCCCATCACACCGTTTGTGCAGGTTACAACGCGTGCGGTTGAACCCTTGGCTGAATCCGTGACGGACTGGGAGTTTCACTGCTTATGGATGAAGGCGTTAGAAAAACGCGCGAAGGAACGCGGTATTCTCAGTTACAAGGATCATAACGATGATGAACGGCGATTGGATGCGGTGTATCAGGAATTCACTTTTAAAGAGCGCTTTACCGAAAAGAACGAAAAAGACCTGTGGGCAGAAGCCTTAAATATGGCAAATAATGTGGGTGATATCAGCTGGGATCAGCTGGCAGAAAAAGGCTATACGCGTTATACCGGGGTTGGCAGTGGCTATATGAATATGGGGAATGCCACCGAATTTAATGAGGGTGAAACCGTGACAGCCAATACCTGGCATACGAAGGATAAGCGTCCCTGGCCGACATTAACACGACGAATGCAGTTTTATATTGATCATGAATTTTATCAGGAACTCGGTGAAATGTTGCCAACACATAAACCCCATCCAAAAATTGGTGGCAATTATCCGCTGCAACTGACGGGTGGTCATACGCGCTGGTCGATTCATTCCGCCTGGCGTGATGAATTGAATCTGTTACGTCTGCAACGTGGTGGGCCTTCGATATTTATTGATCCAAAGACCGCAGAGCAGCGTGGTATTCGTGATGGTGATTCGGTGCGCGTGTTTAATGATATCGACAGCTTTGAATTGCAAGCAAAAATATCCGCTACGGTCAAACCTGGTCAGGTGATTGTCTATCATGCCTGGGAGCCATACCAGTTCAAGGATCACAAATCCCAACATGCGATTACACCCAGTCCGATTAACCCAATCCAGTTAGCCGGAGGTTATATGCATTTACAGCCGCGTTTAGCGGTGGGTACCCCAGGGACTTCGGATCGAGGGACATACGTGGATGTTGAGCGAATTTAGCGCTATCCTGAATTACCTTGATACTTATGATGTGACAATCACAAGTCAACCGGCTGATCGACATTGTGAAATTAGCAACAGCTCAGGTGCTATCTCTGCAGCCAATGTGACAGATGTGACAGTCACCTGTACTGTTAATAAGCACTATGTTTTCGTTTCCTCTGGATTATATGACGGATTACTGGGTGGTCCGGCTGGTGCTGATGCCACCTGTTTAGCTCTCGCTGAAGCTTCAACAAATCCAGCAATACATGGCAAGACCTGGATGGCCTGGTTGTCATCAAGTACTGCTTCGCCAGCTCAGCGGATGACCCAATTTCCTTTGGATTTTCCCTTGGGGAATACTTTTACCATCCTCTAGTTTCAACGCGAAATAGACAAAATATACCCACCTACAAGCACAAAACAATTTTCGAATTGCCGTCTTGTGAGAAATTCGGATTGATATTATCTCCGAAAAAGAAAACGAATTGCCAATATCAAAAGGCTACCAGAGACCATCATGCAGAAACCGTATAGTGTCGGCATGAGGGCCATCTCCAGGCTATTTAACTGAATTGTCGTAATACTTAATGCGAGAGGCACATTTTGAATGCCGGTCTCCACGGAAATGGTCCGTTGCTGTGTGATGGGTAATTTTGCCATAAATGCGGTTATATAGCCGACTAGCATTGTTGTGCCATTGAGTACGAAACCAATCACAACCAGTGAGTCAAGGTTGTCAAGCAGAATGTCGGGATTTTGAACATTAAACCAAATGATGGCAACCAAAAGAAAAATCATCGATACGATGCGCACGATCTTCGCTACTTTTTTTGCCATTATCGGGCGTTTTGCACTAAACCACATGCCCAAAAAAATGGGCACTAAGGTCGTAAGCGCAATCTGAAATACGGTTGGCCAAAAAGGCAGCGACAAATCTTTTGATTCACCACCCATCGTTGTTAATGCGATATTTATCCAAAATGGTAATGAAACTAAGGCTATGCAGGTTGAAACGGCTGTTAGTGTCACAGAAAGTGCGACATCACCTTTTGTCAGGAATGAAATCATATTTGATAGTGGTCCACCTGGGCATGCCGCAATAACGACAATGCCTACCAGTATTTCCGTTGGAAGGTTAATGCAAGAGACCAAAATCAAAGCGATTAGAGGTAGAAACACGACTTGATTAATTAAACCGAGCAGCACAGCTTTTGGCATGGTGAAAAGGCGCTTGAAATCATCCAAAAAAATTGTGGTGCCCATGCCGAACATCACAAATATCAGGCTGATTCCCAAAATGATACTGACGGCATCTAATGAATTCATTGCCATTTATTTCCAAACATATATACATCGTAATATGTGATCATGCAGTAAATTCTTCGACGGTTTCATCTTTGTGAACAGCTTCGATGCTCTTTAGCTGAGAGTTTGCTATAGCTTCAACTTTTACCGGCACGCCATGAACAACGGCATTACCGGTCAATTCATCCATGACTTTTTCGTTAGTAATATCGTTGAGGCTGACTCCGGGATGTGTTGCGGCGACAGACTGGCGGGTGCCGGGTCGGTTATGTCCCCAAAGGTGAGGCATGCTGACCACACCAGGCATCATGGTGTCGCTGATTTCCGACAGTACTTTAATGCTGCCGGTTACCGAACTGACGGAGACGTAGCTGTTGTCTTTGATATTGCGCTTGGCTGCATCATCGGGGTGAATCAGCAGGGTGCAGGTTTCCTTGCCTTTCACTAGCCGTAAGCTATTGTGCATCCATCCCAGGGTGCGGTTGGTGAGGCGGCTGACAATCAGAAGATCAAATTTATCGGTGTGTTTGGGTTTGTTCGTTATCCAGCGTTCTTTCAGGCGAGGAATATCACTGAGCATAATGTCTGGTGCAAGATGCAGCTTTTTGTCTTTTGTGAACAAACGATCCGGAAGCGCTCGTTGTGGTTCACCCAAGAAAATGCCATGGGGATTTTCTTTCAGTTTTTTAAGACTCAAACCGTCTTTAAAGGGATTTAAACCCCCGCCATAAGGGCCAAAGCGTAAGGCAAGATCGATTAGTCGATCGGCAGAAAGCCACTTCAGTAGTAGCGAACCGACACTGAGCGCAAAGAGTTTTTTCACTGGGTTTTTTGCTCGCTTAACGACAATGGACTTGAGTATTTTTCCTATGATCTCAAAATCTGTGTAACCCGGTTTTTCCGGTGTAAACAAACAGGGTGAATATTTGGCCCAGTTAATAGTGTCGTAGAGGTGATAGAAAATGTCGTAGTGGCTCTTCTCAAAGGGGCCGACCGGCGGCAGGATAATATCGGCGTGGCGCGTCGTTTCGTTGAGATAGGGGTCCACTGCGACCATAAAATCCAGCTGTTCAAAGGCTTCTTCCAACTTTTTCCCGTTAGGGTTGGAGAGCGCATGGTTTCCAGCGATGCTGATCAATCCTCTAATTTTTCCTTCACCAGGAACCATGATTTCTTCGGCAAGCACCGAGACAGGCAGTTCATCAGAGAACTCTGGACGACTACTGACACGACTGCGATAGCGATTATAATTACCCCTGACCGAAGGGATCATGCTCAAAGAATCAATCGCTGTCAGTGGGAACATCATGCCTCCGGGCTCGTCCATATTGCCGGTTACGACATTGAGTACCTGCATCAGCCAGTTGCACAGTCCACCAAACTCTTGCATGGACAGGCCCGTGCGGCCATAGCATACAGCAGTCTTGGCGCTGGCAAACTCAACGCCGATACGCTCGATATCTGCAGCAGCGATACTCGTGGCTTCAGCGATCTGTTCGAGATTGAATTCGCTGACCATCGACTCAATTTTCTCCCAGCCAGTGATGTCATATTTCAGTCTCCCAGCGGTAGCCAAGCCCTTGTCAAAAACAGTTTTAATCAGTCCAATTAAAAACAAGGCATCGGTAGCGGGTTTGATAAAGTGGTGCTCGTTGCAATAGGTTGCGGATTCCGTGCGGCGAGGATCAATCAAAATAACTTTACCACCGCGTCTTTGTATCGCCTGAAGTTTTTTATAAGTATTGGCACCGGTTGCCATTTGCGCCCCATTGGATATTTTGGGGTTTGTGCCCAGCATTAAGTAGTAATCGGTGCGATCAATATTGGGGACGGTTGCCATAAACTGATGGCCCAGCATAAAGTACCAGGCAAAGTTATGGGGCTGTTGATCCACTGTGGAATTGGTATAAATGTTTTGTGTGCCAATTAAACGACGTAAGGGGTCGACCATCAGCAGCCCCCCGACGTTGTGAGCGATGCTTCGTCCACAGTGGGTGGCAACAGCATTCATACCGTAATGGTTTTGAATATTGGCAAGGCGGGAGCCTACCTCCTCAAAAGCTTCATTCCAACTGATTTCCTGCCATCTGTTGTTGATCTTTTTAATCGGCTTGCGCAAGCGGTCAGGATCTGTGTGTATGTCCTGTAGCCCTGTCGCTTTTGGGCAGATATTGCCTTTGCTGAGGACGTCATAGACATCCCCTTTGATCGACAGGATTTTATCGTCTTTGTGCTCGACGGCTATGCCGCACATGGTTTCGCAAAGATGGCAGGTACGGAAGTGGGTATTGCTCATTGTGGAGACTTCTCTCTTGTTTAGTTTGGCACAGGAAACAAATGAGACGATGCAAGATAATGTGTATTAATATACAATTATGCAATTAATTAAGCAATAGGTATTAAAACGTATTATGCAGATCCTTATCATAATTGAATTTTTTCTCTTTTTCCTCCAACCTAATCCGCCCTAATCCTGGCATATAAACTTAACGTGCAATTCTGCACTTTGCATCTATACTCGAAGAATCAATGAATCATGTTATGTTTGATCTGAAGTTTTTTAATAGTAAGAACCGTAGAAATAAAACATTATCCCAAGATTGTCGAGAGGTTTTGGATGTTTCTTTCCGCGATCCTAATCCCTTAAATCTATGGAATATTTTGCCAAGGATACGCTACAATAACGGACGCCAATTATGATGTGCCGTATCGTGTATTTACGACTGATTACCCTGGTGCTTTTTATCAGTACTACTCATTCGCTTTGGGCTGCTCAGTGGAAAGATGGTAAAGTGCAATTACACGGTTTTTTATCCCAAGCGGCATTACATACAACCGATAATAATTTTTTTGGTCAAAGTGATGACGATATTAGCTGGGAATATCGAGAGTTAGGCGCTGTTTTTTTTGCTCAACTTTATGAAGATTGGAATTTTTCAACACAATTATTGGCTAGAAAGGCTGGAGAAAATGCAGACGGCAAACCAAAAGTAGACCATGCCATACTTTCATACACTTTAATGAATAGTCCAAATGCAAATAGCGACTTTCAGTTGGGTCGTATGAAATCACAATTTGGTCTATTGAATGAAACACGTGATGTGCCATTCACACGCCAGGGCGTTTTTTTGGCACAATCCGTATATTCGGATCGACTGAGAAACAGCATGTTTTTTCAGGATGGTATCAGACTAAGAGGCAATGTTTTTCACGGTTTAAATACGTTTTCATGGTTTGCCAGTTACCATTTGCCGGTTGTTGATGACGATGAAATTGATGATATTACTACTATTACCGGCGTAGACAAAGTCGATACGGAAGGGGCTTGGAATGTTAGTTTCCTATACGAATTTGACGTTGGTCGTTGGCGCATAGGCATGTTTCTTGAACGTAGACCTTTTGATCTATCTTTCACTGATAGTGCAGTGATCTATGATGAATTGCTTCTAAGCGATGGCTCAGTCTTGCAAAACGTGCAATTCCCCTCCTCTCTGGTTGGTGATACAGAAATAACGATAAACCGAGTTGCATTGTCGTTGGAGTACAACACTGATAAATGGAAACTCATCGGGGAAAGAGTTTTAAATTTTACAGACATTGATACTGAAATTAATGCCAATGTGTTTCCCGATGCTGACAAAGAGATCGACTTGGATTCTCTAGCCTATTACCTTGAAGCGAATTACAGCATTAATCAGAAATGGAGTGTATTTACCCGATATGATGTTTTTTATGACGATAAAAATAACAAGAAAGGAAAGAGACCATCACTGAATTTTCAAAATTATCCATCTCATTCCTGGTATTTCAAAGATAAAACGCTAGGTGCCGGATGGTATGTTACTTCAGATATTCTATTGCGGATTGAGTGGCACTCGGTGAAAGGAGGTGCACGGCTTACCCGACGTGACAATCCTGATCTGCGTTTGACAAGCAAATCCTGGGATTTGTTCGTAGCGCAGTTTTCCTATCGATTCCGCTGATTGGTAGGAATAGGTTTACTGTGCGATATGTCAAAACATGTTATCTGTAGGTGTAATCTGTCGCATGTTACTTTCCAAGGCCCTTAAGCGGCCCCTATCAACCGCACTGTTTACAAAATGATACACAGAAGTATATAATGTCTCTAATAAAAATAATAATAAGTTGCTGAGTACGAATGTATACTCAGTAAATGGGCTGCTAAAAACATTGATCAATGCTAGTGAGAAAAGGTGAGTCAATGTATCAAGACCACTCTAACGACATTGCAAATTGCATCCTTTTCACTGGAGTTGATCCCAATGATATCTCTCCATGGCTTCGCTGTTTTAAGGCCAAGCACTATCACAAGGGTGAGGTTATTTATGGCCCAGCCGACAGCGCCCACAATATTTATCTGGTGCGCAATGGGTTAGTGCGTATCAGTTTATGCTGTGCCGATGGTAAGGACTACCTGATTAATATTGCCGATCATGGCAAGGTTTTCGGTTGTATTGTTGAACTAATCACCCATTTGCAGCAGCCAATGCGCTGTATTGCTATGACTGATTGTGATGTGCTGGTATTGGCCTACAGCGATTATAATAAAATGCGCAAAAAAATTCCTGCTTTAAGCGACAATCTGATTTTTATTATGGCGTTTCATGTGCATTATCTGCTGAGATCCAATTTAGCGTTGAGTGTAGAACAACGATTGGCGAGCCGGTTCGTGACTGCAATCAATCCGATCCAAATAGATTGCCCTTTTTTGGTGATACGCATGTTCATACTGCCTGGTCACTGGACGGTTACACCCAGGATGTGCGCGTAACACCCAGTGAGGCCTATCAGTTTGCACAGGGTTTTGAAATTGACTTGCCGCCCTATGATGCTAATGGTCAGGCCTTGCGTTCTGCGCAGATGGATCGTCCCTTGGACTTTGCCATGGTGTCAGATCATGCAGAGTTCTTTGGTGACAGGGCGCTATGAATCCGCTGTCTACGATAGCGCTGACTGCGTGACTTATCGTAATAAAGGCGTCAAAGCAACCTACACATTCAACCTGAAACTTGGATCACAACAAGACAAAACTTCGTGCATGTGGATGTGTGGAGTGCGCGGTCAGAATTGCTATGATCATTCGATTACCTTATGGCAGCAAACACAACTGGCCGCTGAAGCAGCCTATGATCGCAGCGATAACTGTAGCTTTACCTCGTTTATAGGTTATGAGTGGACCGGTAATCCGATGGATGGGCTAAAAGTGCAGAATCTGCATCGTAACGTATTATTCGCCAATGCGGTGGTACCGGAGCGTCCATTTGATTATCTTTCCACTCCATACCCTGAGCAGTTATGGAATAAATTGTCTGCACAGTGCAAAGACCTGGACACCGGGGGAGAGAATTGTGATGTGCTGACGATACCGCACAATTCGAATATGAGTAATGGCTTGATGTTCGCCGACAGTGGCCAGATCGATGCCAGTTATGCACAAAAACGCGCTTTATACGAGCCGTTGGTAGAAGTTGTTCAGCATAAAGGCAGTTCCGAATGTCAAATAGGTGGTAGTGATGAGCAGTGTGGTTTCGAATATGTGCCCTATGGCGATTTGGGTGGTGGCGTACTTGGCTTTGAAAACCCGCCAAAAGACAAGTCCTTTGTCCGTCATGCTCTCAAAGAAGGTTTGGCATTTAAGCAGAACCTGGGAGGGAATCCGTTCAAATACGGTATGATTGGTAGCACTGATACCCATATTGGTGCAGCCGGCAATGTAAAAGAGTCTACCTATCAGGGTAATGGTGGTGCCTTTAAGACTGGGGAGCCTGCTGAAGTATTGCTTGAGCCAACAGAGCAGCAACTGCAGATGTATATTGAACAACATGCCGGACAATACCAGCTGTCACCACGCCTTAGCTTTGAGCAGCTTTATTTCAGCAATGCTGACAATCCAGATGATGCTCATTGGAAAAACATAGCATACCAGCTTAATGATGGTTCGGTCGACAGTGCCTCACTGGGTGACAGCAGTTTGATGCCAAGAGAGATGAAGCGGGTTGACCGGAAGGCTATTGCCAAATTTTTCGGACATGAATTTGCTGATAAGGTTGAGGGCCTTTCTCCTGGTCAATGGCAGGGGTCGATAAAAAGCGCTGTGGGGTATCACTTGGTTAAGGTCACCGCGAAATTCCCTGCCGAGCTGCCTCAAGTCAAACAAGTCTACAACCAGGTGTTAATTGCCTGGCAGCAATCACAGCGAGATCAGTTTTATCGACACTATTTGCAAAAAATGCGGCAGCAATATTTTGTGCAAGTGGAGGGGGGCGATAGTATTGTGGCGCTGATAACAGCCTGGTGGGGGAGAGCATCAGTGCTGTTAATATTGAAAAGGCTGTTACAACTGTAGTGCTGCGCTATCAACGTTTGGACGGTTCAGTTGTAACACAGCTGCTGAGTCGCAAAGCGCCCAACTTTGTTGTGCCTGAGAAAATGCGCTGGTGGGAGGTGATGCAACAGTATTTTACACTGGGTGTTGATCATCTGATTTTTGGTTATGATCATGTCTTATTCGTGTTGGCTTTGTTGCTGCTAATCCGCCGACTAAAGGCAGTATTGTGGGCGATAAGCTTTTTTACCGTTGGTCATAGTATCACGCTGGTGATGTCCAGCGTGAAGATCGTCGTGTTGCCAACTGCGCTGGTTGAGATTGCTATTGCTGCCAGTATTGTTTTTATGGCCAGAGAAATCTTTTATCGTAGCGAAACGTTAAGTCTTGTGGAGCGCCGCTTCTGGTTTGTACCTTTAGTGTTTGGTTTGTTACACGGCTTGGGTTTTGCCAGTGCACTGGCAGAAACGGGCTTGCCAGACGGCGATATTCCAAGTGCGTTGCTGGCCTTCAATATCGGTATTGAAGCAGGGCAATTACTGATTGTTATTGCTTTCTTGATACTGAGCAGGATAATCCATTTGTTATCTAGCTATCTGCAGGAAGATTGGTCGCAGACTTTCAAATTACCCGCTGCTTATTGCATTGGCTGTTTGTCGGCTTATTGGGTGATTGAGCGAAGTTACGGTCTATGGTTTGTGGTTTGAGCAAGCTTAATGTCGTTCAGTAGCAAATCAAAACAGCATGAGTTAGTCTTGCCCACTATGATGGAAAATTCATTTTTAATGCTCAGCGCTGGAACTATTCCTGATGCAACTTTTTTGGAGCGTGTTTCAGCTGCAAAGCAAGCTGGCTTTTCTGCCATCTCACTGTTTCCTGAACACTATCTCAATGCTCGAAAAAAGGAAAAGCTTTCGCTTGAAAATATGCGAGAGATTCTCGCTGACAACAGCATTGTTGTTGATGAGGTGGACCCTCTCTTGGACTGGTTTACCCTTAGGCACGAGGATGCTTCGCGCTCAGAAGACTTGCTCTATGAAATGGCCGATAACTTGGGTGCGACGACCATGAATGTTGCGCCGGGTTTGGCGCCAGCGATATCACAACAGCAAGTAACGGAACACTTCGCCAGAGTTTGTCAGCGAGCATCTTGTCACGGGTTAACTGTAACGTTGGAGTTCTTGCCGTGGACTTTGGTGCCGAATTTAAACACCGCATTACAGATTGTTCAGCAGGATATTGCACAAAAAGCCTTTCAAACATATCAGGAACATGCTTTTGTGGGATGAATTAATTTTTGGATAAATCCGGGTTTCTCGTTATTCGGCATTCTTTCAAGCGATTTCCATCAAAATTGTAATGAGACATGCAGTTGTAGGCTGTCCCGTAATATGGTAAATATGACAATACGGTACTTGGTCCGGTACTTGGTCGTGAAAGTTTCGAAAGGTTTGTATTTTTCGGATTAGTTGAACTGCGTGACAAGCAGAATAAAGAATCAAAGACGAAAGTAGTCATTTCAATGACTTGGGAGTGTTTCTCGATAGTAATAGTTTGCTCACTGGTTCCGGCCCTATTCAATCTGGTGATACGAAAATAACGAAACAGGAGAACAGCAACGGCAGATTACGATGTGATAGTCGTTGGCGCAGGTCACAATGGCTTAACAGCAGGGTCTTTGCTGGCTAAGCAAGGTCTCAAGGTACTATGCCTTGAAAAAACCAACTGGAATGGTGGTCAAGCAGCCAGTAAAGAGCTTTTTAAAGGGTATAAACACAGTGTTGGGGCATGGGCCTTGCTAGTGTTTCGTCGTGAAATGCTGAAACTGCTTGACCTTGAGAAATACGGTCTTGAGTTGATCACTCCGGAAAGTTCCTAATGTGTCTTTGGCACACCTGAGGATAAACCTTTCATCGGTTATAGTGATCCTGAGAGAATTGCTGAGCATGTACTGGTTGAGCATGTACTGGTTGAGCATGGTGAAGAGGTAATGTAAGGGCTGGCAGGGTTCAGCGAATAACTTGAGCCATTTTGCTTTGACCACAACTTCCTCCGATAGCAGAAGGTGACAATGCGGAATGGATGAACATATCCAAATAATAATAGAATGCCACATATATTGGCAGTTGGTTAAACCATGCAGACATTGAGCGCATTGGCTGTTATCGGGTCTGCCCAGTGTTTTTTGTTATCAGCTAGTAGTGCTAGTCTAAACAGAAGGGCAGAGGCAGCAAGCCTGATCTTTTCGCTGATTATGGGGGTCGAAGGCATCCGTTTGATTGCCTTGTTCTTGATAATTGAGTTCGATCTGATCTCATCGGCCATTATCACACAGCTGGCCTTATTGCGCTTGGTGATGGCGCCGTTGTTCTTGTTTTTCTTTAGGGTATTGCTAGTTGAAGACTTCGCTTTTAGGCGAAAAGATTTTCTTCATGGCGTCCCTTATCTATTAGGATTGTTAATGACAGCTCATATAGTTGAGCCTCTGGATAGCATTGCCGCTGAACAAAAAGCATTACTTATTGGATCAGGTACAGCATTATCGTTTCTAATATATGGATATCTTATTAAGGCTCGATTTCAGATAACAACGACAAATCCAGTCAAAAGAAAATATGGAAATCGATGGATAGATGGTATGGGTTTGTATTTTCTTATATCGGGAGTTGTCTATTTGTGTTTTATACTGAGCTACCCCTGGTTGCAATACACGCTCTCTCAGTTGATATTATTGGTATTGTTGCATTCGCTAGTACTGTGTTTTCTTGTTGGAATCGCAGGTGTCCAATCTTTAAGTTTACGATTATCGGGTCAGGACGCTGCACATATAGAGGTAAAAGACGTTGTTGATTCGGGCCTTGTTGAGGAAGATAGCAAAATAGCCACTGAAAAATATCAGGGTTCCAGTCTTACAGAGAAGGAGTCGGAATACTATTTCGGGAAGATTGTTGGGTTGTTGGAGGCGGATAACTTGTATTTACAACACGGCCTGAAATTGACGGATCTTGCTGATCGCACGGGATTGCATGTACCACAGGTTAGCCAGATTATTAATCAGCAGTCTGGCATGGGATTTAGCGAGTTTATCAATAAATACCGAATTGATGAGGCTGTTCGGTGTATAAAACAAAAATGTAAAAATAGCGGTGAAAAACCCAATATAGCTGAGGTTGCGCAAGTAGTAGGGTTTAATAGTCATTCCTCATTCTATAAATACTTTAAGAAATATCAGGGTGTGACACCTAAACAGTATATTAATACTTTGGAATCGGATTAAGTCGATAAATTGGGGAGTTTCGGTATTGTTGTTGATTTTTTCTTACACCGATGTTCAGTTGAAAATGTGATCTTATCGTAGCTGTGAAAAATACGTCTTTTTACAATCAATCTCAAGAGTAAAGGGCTTTACAAATCGAATGACGGTGTTAAGGCAGACACACTACGTTAAAACATGCCATTTTCTCCCTCCAATTTTATATAGCATACCCCAATCAATAAAATATCAGAGATACATTTTCTTTGTGGCAGTTTTATAAGGATCCGCTTCTTATAACTTAATGCGCATTGTATGTTTGCAAACCTGAAAATTCCTTTTCGATTTATAAAAATGGAAGTAATTCCGGGCGTCTGAGCCTATTAATTACACCAACAATAATAAAACAGGGCTTTGAATCCGGTCTGTTTGTTGATTCTACTGTTTTTGTTGAAGTCGACGGTAGCTCTCATGCTGGCGCTCATGTTGTTAGAGTGTATATAGGCGATCGCGTTTTTTACAAAAAGAAAGTTAGTTAAATTGTATCCATAAAAATTAATAATAAGGTGGAGGTGTTCGAATGAATTTAATACAGCGATTAGCCACGGCGTTTGAGATTAGTTTGCTGGTCTTCCTGTTGGGACTATATGGTTGTCTGCCAGGGGGAGGGAATTCTGGTCCCAAGCCCAATTTGCCGGTTGCTAATAACTTTTTAGCCGATTCTAATAATCCTGTTGGGCACGGTACGCCGGCACAACAGGATGTGGTATTGGTCAAGGGGCCGACCGGCCCTGGTCCCATAGAAGTACTTGATGCCTTTAATGATATGACCTATGTGGCTAGCGGGCCTTTTCAGTTTACACAAATGAGCACGTCTCCTTATGCCGATGGTAGGCGTGTATTGTGGGGAAGCGGTTATGATCGTATCGTCAAGCTGGATCATGATACACAGGGTATTTTGGCCATGTATAAACTGCCCGATAAAACGTATCGCGGTTTTGATCAGGGCGAAAGAATTATCAGTAATCTCGATAGCATGAGCGCAGCTGATGCACTGAATTATGCAGCCAGCGATTTGGCTCTGTTGATGCAGGATTTACCCGGTGTTTATACCTTGCTTGATAGCAACAATGAATTCTATGTCAGTGACAGTGACAATGGTCAGGCGAGTATCACCGTTTATGGTGACAGGAATGCTGGCCAGCTTAACAGCCCAATTGAAGTGAAGCGTCAATTCACGTTACCGATAACGGTCACCGGTTCACTGGTGGGTGTGAATATGACCTACGATGGTTATCTGGTGCTGGCCACCACGCATGGTTATGTTGTAGTGCTGGCAAGGGATTTCAGTGATTACGCTGTTATTCGCCTGAATTACGCAGATACAGAAAATGCCGAAACGTTTGCTACTCCTGGCTACGGTTGGGTTAGAAACAGTTTTGCGGTTGATAGCAATAATGCGATCTATATCGCATCAAATAATCATCTGCATAAGGTGCAGTGGGATGGTGCAGCCCTTAGTCTCACTTGGGCTGAGCCATACCATAATGCAACTGGCAATGGATCAGGTTCTACGCCCACGCTGATGGGTTTTGACAGTGAAGATAAGTTTGTGGTGATCACCGATGGTGATGCGGTGATGAACCTCACGCTGTTTTGGCGAGACGAAATTCCTGAAGGCTGGATTGCGCCAGCCGGCGCACCATCGGCGCGAATAGCGGGTCAGTTACCTGCCTCCATGGGTGGTTTGCCAGCAGTACAGTCCGAGCAGTCAGTTGTTGTATATGGATACGGTGCGGTTGTTGTTAATAATCTCGCCAACAATGTACCTGCAAGCGACAGTATTCTAGTGTCAGGCTCGCTGGGTAATCGCGAGGAATATCAAGCTTTCGGTGTGCAGAAATTTCAATGGGATGCCGAGGCCAAGCAGCTCAATCTGGCTTGGGTCAATAATGAAGTCAGTTCAGTCAACGGTATGCCAATTCTGGGTATAGGTTCAGGTGAATGGTTGGGTGAAGATTTGTTGTACGCCGTGGGTGCGCGAAGCGGGGCATTTACGTTGGAAGCGGTTAACTGGCATAACGGTGCTACCACTTTCTACCACAGCCTTGGTGGCGCACGTTTTAATAGCCTCTATGGCAATATTTTGCTTGATGAGAACGGGCGCATTCACTACAGCACTTTGTGGGGGAAGCTGTGTTTAGAAAACCAGAATTGGCCGTAGCTATCGAGAAAATAATAAGAAATTAATTGGAGGTTTATTATGAAATTTCATCGAAAAATAACACTGGGTATGACATTCATTTTTTCCGCACTGTTTGTTTCATTGCAGGTGCAATCCTATGAATTGCCGCCCAATAATCCGCACTTAGCAAACTCAAACTACCCTCTGGCCCATGCTAATGCAGCTCAACAGGATTCTGTGGCTGTAGCGGGTCCAACTGGTCCAACAAAAACACTAACCGCTTATCAGGAGATGAGCTATCGCGCTTCCGGTCCGTTTCAGTTCGGGCAGATGACGTCGGGTCCCTATGCAAATGGTCGCAGGGTATTGTGGGGCAGTGGTTATGATCGGATAGTCAAACTCGATCATGATACTCATGATGTCCTGGCACTGTATGGATTGAGCGGCAAGATATTCAGGGATGTTGGTCAGGGTGAGGATATTATCAAAACACTGGACGCTATGAGTGGGTCGACGGGAGACATCATCTACACTCTGCAAAAATATGCGACGTTGATGACTGACCTGTCCGGTGTTTATACCTTGTTGGATAGTAACAATGAGTTTTATGTTGGTGGTAATCAGCGGGGGGTGCGAACAATTACCGTTTACGGTGATGCTGAGGCGGGCAATCCGGATAGCCCCATTGTTGTCAAACGACAATTTGCCTTACCCGATGCCATCAGTGGTCCTATGGTGGGTATGAACATGACCTACGATGGCCATATTATCGTGGCGACCGAGCATGGCTATCTGTTAGCGATAAAACCTGATTTCAGTTCATATCAGAGTTTGTTGTTGAATTATGCGATTGTTGAAGATGCTGTTAATTTTTCTGCATCCAATGCAGCCTCTTATGGCTGGGTGCGAAATCCCTTTGCTATTGATGAGAATAACGCGATTTATATCGCCTCCAATAATCATATGCACAAGGTTGCCTGGAACGGAGCTGCTCTAAGCAATGTCTGGGCAGAGCCTTATAATAATGGGCGGGGTAATGGCACTGGCGCGGGTCCCACACTTATGGGTTTTGGTGAAGAAGATAAATTTGTTGTGATCACCGATGGTGATGACTTAATGAATATGGTGCTGTACTGGCGTGATGATATTCCGAGCGGTTGGACACAATTGCCGGGGACTTTGTCTGCACGAATCGCCGGACAGCTGCCCTGTGATATTGGTGGTACGGTCGGTCAGATTCAATCCGAACAGTCGGTGGTGGTGGCAGGTTATGGAGCGATGGTGGTCAACAACGAACCGCGCAATGTGCCGCAATTTCTGATTGATGCCAATCCGCGGGTACCCGCTTCAGTGGTTGGCTGGTTGGGTAACAAGCCGATGATTCAGCCTTATGGTGTACAGAAATTTAAGTGGGATTCAGTCACTCAACAATTGACGGAAGACTGGACAAATACCAATGTCAGTTCCATTAATGCAGTACCCATCGTTAGCGTTGGGTCAGACGCGGTGTATACCGTTGGCGCTCGTAATGGCGAGTTTACGATAGAGGCATTAAACTGGAGTGATGGCAGTGAGCTGTTTCACTGGGTGTTAGGTGGAGCGCGCTTTAATAGTCTCTATGCGGGTATGTTGCTGGATGAAACCGGTCGCTTGCATTACACAGCACTCTGGGGGAAAATTCGTTTGGAAGTGCAGTAGCAAGTAGGATTTGAAATTTACTCTTCGCAGCGGTTAGTTGCGCTATCTTTGGGGTCCTTGCTGGCCCCATTTTTTGCTAATAAAAATACCAGGAATTTTGGTGAAATATTTAAAACCCTATCTGATTTTTACCGTTTTAGTCTGGTTGCCTTGGGGCGTGTTATGTGTGTTTAACACCGCGGTGATTAGTGATGTCATTGGAGTAACTAGTCTTTCTGTAACAGGAAATAGCGATTTGCGGGCAATGTATGGTGGTGTTCAAACGGCGGTTGGTTTGATGGCACTGCTAGCATTATACGATCGGCGTTATCTCAGGCAGCTGTTAGTGACTTTGGCTTTTTTGGGAAGTGGTTTGGCACTAAGTCGCAGTTATGGGCTTTATACCGATGGCAGTGCCACGTTTTATACTTTTGGTGTATTAAGCTATGAAATATTTGCGACGGTATCTTCGATTGTTTTGTTAAAACTGAGTTCTTCAACTGTGGCAAAATAGGGCTTGTGCTATCCGATGTCACATATCATTAGCTGTATAAGGGCCCCGGAAATAATAAATTTTCCAATTAGGCGTAGAAGCATGCTTTCTCACCGAGGCGTTTAAATGGGCGCAGAGCCTGCCCCGTGCAACGTTTTGGGTATATTGGAATATGTAACCATTTGA
>PIVM01001011.1 GCA_003353945.1 Gammaproteobacteria bacterium | reverse complement strand
ACCAGCAGAGCATCCGGTACCAGCGCTCCGGCTGGTAGGTGAAAGAAGCTCGGCACACAGCCGACCAAGTGGCTAGCCGGCATTACGTATGTCGGTTGTTTGACTAGTTCACTTATGACATCGCCCAGCCCGTCTGCTCGGGGCAGGGTTCCTAGGTTGACTCCCAGAATGGTGGGGACGTGGCTGGTGGTATTCCCTTCCTCCTCTTCCTCGAGGTCCAGCTCCCCCACGGGGATTTCCGTCTTCCCTACTATCACTTCAGTGACGATCCCTGTGGCTAAGTAAAACTTACCAGGCGCGACCTTGCTCCGCCGCAAGTCGTGCCACAGTGACGCTACGAAGAGCAGCCACTCTGTCTCCTGCTTTTCATCCTCCAGCTCGCTCCTCGACCACCTGTCGTACAGAAGACGTCCCTCTACGAACAACGCTCGCAGCTTCCTGTCAATTGAGCATTCCGGGAAGTTCCTTAAGAAGTCCAGGGGGAACACAAGGTCTCCTGTAGTGTTGACTTCGTCGTCATACACCTCCTGGCTCCGGTATGCTTGACTAAGGCCAACGTAGGCCAAGGGGCTCCTATACCTATGCACCCCCTCCTGGAGGGGCACAATGCAGGGGTCCATACT
>PIVM01000347.1 GCA_003353945.1 Gammaproteobacteria bacterium | reverse complement strand
CAACAGTAGTCGTATTCTGCGACTTTGAAACTGCATGATATCGTTTGACATCAACACCTACACCATATCCGGTATCAGGAGTGTTCTTGATGTCTGCAACGACAACCTTCTGATGAATCGTAGACGTGTCGGTGATCTTGGTAATCCCGCAGCACTCAAGCAGATTTCGGAACTGCTGCTGACCAATCTCAACTGCTTTCGGATTTGCGTTGACCACGTTGAAATTTTGAAAGACCACTCGGTTCTGGAACTCACCTGAGACAATCTGGAAACGCACCTTGATGTACTGACCAAGCTTAGGATCATTTGCTTCCTTCGCTTTTTTTGTGAGCATCAGATCAGTATCGATGACTACCATCGTGTACCTACCAGCAGGTATTTGCTCGTACTGAGCGTCCACTTCTACATCATCACTATTAAAAATAAATTCTGCCATAGTTTGCTACTTTGTAGTTGAGGTTAAAAAACATTCGACTGGATCATTCATGTCAATCTTGTCAGCAAGCTCGATCCTACGCTTGCTAACATAACTCGGATGTGAATCCGACTTCAATATCCTGCGACCTGAAGTGGTCGCGATTCCACGCTCGCGACCAAACCCCTCGTCTTTGCTACTGACGAATGTTTCGATCTCGGCGTGCAGCACTTCGTCTGCCCATTCGAGCAATCGCCCGCAGGCCTTCTTGCTTAACTTGGGCTGGACCCTATCCCACGATGCACCTGAAACAGACTCGACTTTCTTTGTCTCTTCATGTGCAATCAGGATTACAGTCTTCCCAGCAGCAATGCACAAGTCAAGTTGCTCGAAAAGCTTTCCGATCCTTCGAGCAACCTCGACTGTACCTTTCCCAAAGTCTTGCTGAAACCCTTCAGCATGCAAAGCATCTTCGACAAATTTTTCAAACCAATCAATCGAGTCGATGATGATTGTTTTGAATTCCGATGACGATGCCTCGTTGGTAGCTTGCAAAACTTCCAACGCGGTGTCAACAGACAATCTTGCGACATCGATGTCTCCTGAACCATCTTCGGTCGCGATGACGAGCGCATCGGGAAACCGAGATGCCCAAGTGGTCTTTCCCACGCCGTGAGATCCGTAAACGCAAATGCGTCTTGGCTTTGCAACTTTACCTCGTTTTACTTTTTCAAGTATACTCATCTTTTCTTTTTCTCCTTGCTTTAATTGACCTCTCGGCCAGTTCTTGTGGTGTAAAAATCTCGTAAACCCCTCTTACTTCAGACACGTTGTAACAAAGACCATCACTGGCAACGATCATCAAGTCGATTGATATGTGGTTTTCGGAAATCTCGACATCTGCTCTCAAAAAAACTGGAAGCAAATTGTGTTTGTCGAGTCCTTTAGTATTCACCAAAGGGCTTAGATAATCAGTCCGAAAGTGATTTGATATCAACCCTGCTGCTCTACGAAAATTAAACTTAGAAGCTTTTTTTTCGCAGGCATCTGCTTTCCTTAATAACCAAGTCACGAAGTCAGGGTAGTTTTCGCAAGTCAGGTTTACGTTTAAATAGTTGCTTTTTTCCTCCATTTTTGCTATATCCTTGTCTCTTCTTTCCGATTCTAAGCGTGTTAAGAGATTGTGGTCAAGATGCAATTTCAAGATTTTTCGATATCAGCAAAAGACAAACTTTTTACGCTGGTTATCAACAAAGAGTTGAAAAACGGGAACACAGGCCGAACAAAACACTTTTCCGCTGCTCATCGAGACAAGCAGCAATGGCTTGCTGAGATCCCTCATAGTCGCGTGGTAGCCACGCCGGAAGTCGAGATGACTCTCAGGCAGTTCTATCATGAAGTGCTTTTAGAAAACGTCTTAGCACAGCGTGTAGGACTGGTCGTCGAGAGAGTGCTCGGCAAACGACAGCGTCTTTGGGATCACGATTCTACTCTTCGTGGAGCAAAAGAATTGGTTGATTCGTTGGTCACTTATGGCATCTTGGAAGACGACAGCGCAAAGCACGTTGCATGGTGCTTGGGAGTTCAAGATCCTGATGACAAAGAAAACGGACCCTACGTCCGCGTACACTTTTTTGAAAGCCAAGGATGAGCAAGTCAAACAGAGTCGGGATCATTGGAGATAGTCACTGCCCGGTAATGCTCGATGGATATGCAGAATGGTGTATGAGCATCTTTGAGCAGTGGCAGGTGAACCGCATCATCCACATTGGTGATCTTGCCGATCATCACAGTGCAAGCTTTCATGATAGTGAGATTGGCTTTACTGACATCGTCGGTGAGATGGAAGCTGCAAGGGATCAGATACAGCACATGCAGAGCATCTTCGGTAAAGACGTTGAGGTGATGACGGGAAATCACGATGCAAACTTGCAGCGTAAGATGAAAGCAGTTGGCTTAGATCCTTCGCTGCTAAGAAAGCAGGCTGAGATATGGGGCATCGACTGGAAGTTCTACCCAAGATATCACAAGTTGCAGATTGACGACTACCAAGTCTTCCACGGTGACCAAGGACGTGGAGGCAAGACTCCTGCAATTGCCAAAGCAGAATCAGACTGGACATCGTCTGCCATAGGCCATCACCACACTGCTGGAGGTGT
>PIVM01001010.1 GCA_003353945.1 Gammaproteobacteria bacterium | reverse complement strand
TAAACAATATTCAGACTCAGGTACTGAACCTGTTAAATGTACCGTTAGCGCTTTACGAATGATTTTTTTTAATCCGCGAAAAATCGGAAAACTCTTGCCTACGAAGCGCGGAATGTGGGTTATACCATATACAAACAAGTATCAGTTGGCGGGAGTTTCAGTGAGCCAACTGGAAAAGTATCGAAATGCGAGCCAAGCACATAACAAATTTAGGCAGGCGACAGCTTTTCCGCTCCGCCTATCGGCTACACTACAAAGCTGCGCCTGCTAAAGGCGTTCTGTGCCTAAAGAAAAGGGTTTGTCGTGAGCTGCAACAGTCAGCTTGGGTAAGGGCACAATTGAAGTCAGCAATCCACCAGAGTAGTTTTTACCACCTCTCTGGTACAGTACGAACAACATTGGGTGGTTATATTCACTCTTTGTTGGTCAACAAAAGTGAAATAAAGTAGTCTGTCAATAACTTGCATAAAGAAATCCTTGGCATTGCACTGTTATCTATCGTGCCAAAACGATTTTAAACAAGGCTGTATTGCATGTTGTAATTCAGCCAAACAAAATGTGATATGGGTTATCGAGTTCAGCAGGTTAGCCAACAAAATAGCTAATAGTGTGTTCGTTCAAACT
>PIVM01001009.1 GCA_003353945.1 Gammaproteobacteria bacterium | reverse complement strand
CAGGCCGGGAGTGATGTCATAATGACCGAAAGTGACTGCAGTAGACCGGAAGTGATGTCATAATGACCGGAAGTGATGTAATAATGACAGGAAGTGATTCCAGCAGACCAGAAGTGATGTCATAATGACCGGAAGTGACTCAAGTGGACCGGAAGTGATGTCATACTGACCGGAAGCGACTCCAGTAGACCAGAAGTCATGTCATACTGACCGGAAGTGATGTTACAATGACCGGAAGTGATGTCATGATGACCGGAAGTAACTGCAGCAGACCGGAAGTGATGTCATGAGGACCAGAAGTGATCTCATGATGACCGGAAGCGACTCCAGCAGACCGGAAGTGATGTCATAATGACTGGAAGTAATGTCATAATGACCGAAATTGATGTTATAATGGCTGGAAGTGATGTCATAATGAACAGAGATTGTCTCCAGCAGACCGGAAGTGATGTCATAATGATTGGAAGTGACTCCAGCAGACAGGAAGTGATGTCATAATCACTGGAAATAAGTGATATCATAATCACAGGCAGTGACTACAGCAGACTGGAAGTGATGTCATAATCACCAGAAGGCCATTAGACTGAAAGATGACAGAAATTGAAGTCATAATGGCTGGAATTTTG
>PIVM01001008.1 GCA_003353945.1 Gammaproteobacteria bacterium | reverse complement strand
CTTCAGGGGCTGCGCACACCTCATCAAACTCCTCACCGCAGTTGCCGTGCGCACCACGGAACCACGAAAGCCTTGAGGAGGTCCTATGTTTCGTCACCGTGAAGGGAATAACACCAGACCATATGCCCAAGGTGAAAGGGATCATTCGGAGCGTGTTTATTTTTCTTTCTGTTAGTATAAGTTTGGCCTGACAGACAGCCGTGACCCTGAATTGGTACCGTGAGGCAATGTAGTAATCATAAACAAGCAGATTACGTCTTTATTGTAGAATACCATTTAATGTGCTCCAGGGACTCACGCAGGGTCGTGGGATTAGGTGGATAAATAGGGACTGCTACAATCCCTGCTCGTAGGCAACCCTATTTGAACATCAAGCAACATTGCAATATTTTTGGTACTCATACGATTATGTGGCTGAATACATTTAGAGGCAAGGGGGGCAATCATTCGGACGGAGATGTTCATGAACCTTCATTTGGTTTCAGTGTAACAAAAAGGAGTCACAATGAAGGCTGGGCTTAGCAAAACATCACAAATACGGCCAAGACGGAAGTAACAAGATTTAGCAATAAAAAAAACAATGTCAGGCTAATGGAGTGGGGGCGAGAGGAGCAATCGCTCGGACT
>PIVM01001007.1 GCA_003353945.1 Gammaproteobacteria bacterium | reverse complement strand
CCCAAACTAGTTGGCTCACATCATGTTTGGATACAAAGTCCCTTTGCAGCAACTCTTCCTCTTAACTAGAAGTCTTCAGGGCTCCCATTGTATCCAAAGGCTTAATCAGTTAAAGGGAGCAAATGGAAATGGTCGTGATGCTTACGGGCACCTCCCAGCCAATATTACACCCCATTGTGCTTGTGGTATGCAGAATGAATAGCAGCAGGGGTCGGCGAATAGCATGATAAGACAAGACTTCCCTCTCCCTTTACAATCACCGTGAGAAAAGGCCAGGAAGCAAGACAGGATGGCCAGAAGAATAGCTTTAAGATTCATGGTGCAGTTGCTGACATTTCGTTGCCTTTCGTATTAGGGTTAGGGTTAGGGTTAGGGTTAGGGTTAGTGATGGGTGATGTAGGGTCCCGGATAACTCACGGGACAGCCGGCTCAAGCGTTACAGGTAACTGAAAGTGTCGCGGTCTCGTGCAAGTTACCCTGGTTGCTCGTAAACTTACGTTTGATAACCCCTTCCGCACGATATCTTGACCGCCAACCACTACGCCAACTTCTGCTATTTACCGCAGGCACGACACGTAGTAGCCAATTACGTTTCTCACGTATTCCTTATCGCAACACTCGTGGGG
>PIVM01001006.1 GCA_003353945.1 Gammaproteobacteria bacterium | reverse complement strand
ATAGCGCTCTGCAATTTCTTTGTCAACATCTAAGAAATCGATGTAAGTTTTACCTATTTGCTCGAACATTACGTCGTTACCTACATAAGTAGTTGAGCATCCATCGTATTTATACTTAGTTTTACGTTGACTTGAACCACCTGCCATAGATCTTAGTATACCAAAACCTGCTCGTTTTGTAAGCTTACTAGCTTTGTCTGCATCTTCACGTGACATTACTTGAACAGTATTGCCAGTTTTATGGTTGATAGTGTCAATACAACCGAGTTTTTCTTCAGTTGAACACTCGACACAGACTTTATAACCAAGATCTAATCTTGCTTGTGGAATATTGTGGTTACATTTCATACCACGAAAAGCCCATACTGTTTAAGTATGAGCTGACCTTATTTTAAATTGTAAGGCACTATTTCGTCAGTTGTTTGTCAACTTGTTACGTAAGTTAGACCTTTGTAGTTAAACCATGAGTTCATTTCGTCTGGTATACTATCTATAGTGTAACCTTTTAGTAATTTGCCATCTAATCTTATTAGTGATCTGTCGCTTGGGTAAAATTTAATTGTTTTCATGTTATTATTATCCATTAGTATTCGTATTTAGTTTGTATTTTTTAATTAATTCTCTTAC
>PIVM01001005.1 GCA_003353945.1 Gammaproteobacteria bacterium | reverse complement strand
CCGACCCTCGACTATCCTATTTTATCATAGGATCCTTGCAATAGTAATAATAAACAGTGCAGGAAATATACTTTCAATAGCACTGGAACAATAGACCATTCTCACTTTCATCTAGTTCTAGGAATCAATCTATATCGGAAGGCGTCTACCAAAAGTGGCCTATCTCCACGCGACCATGTGGAGAGTCAGGCTGATTTCTGAAGTGAGGTATGGGTTTACAAGACCGACCCTCGACTATCCTATTTTATCATAGGATCCTTGCAATAGTACTAATAAACAGTGCAGGAAATATACTTCCAATAGCACTGGAACAATAGACAATTCACACTTTCATCTAGTTGTAGGAATCAATCTATATCGGAAGGGGTCTACCAAAATTGGCCTATCTCCATGCGACTATGTGGAGATTCAGGCTGATTTCTGAAGTGAGGTATGGGTTTTCAAGACCGACCCTCGACTATCCTATTTTATTATAGGATCCTTGCAATAGTACTAATAAACAGTGCAGGAAATATACTTTCAATAGCACTGGAACAATAGACCATTCTCACTTTCATCTAGTTCTAGGAATCAATCTATATCGGAAGGGGTCTACCAAAATTGGCCTATCTCCATGCCAGTATGTGT
>PIVM01001004.1 GCA_003353945.1 Gammaproteobacteria bacterium | reverse complement strand
CCAATATAGAAATAATGTTACGTGACAAAATTAGAAATAGTGTTACATGACAGAAATATGAATATTGTCACGTGACAAGTGTAACGTCACCATGTTACATAACACTTCATGCTGCCATGCTTTGGTTCATGTTCACAGTCTGTGATGCTATTCATGTGATTTTTAATCATCTTTTTGTGAAGTATCCAACCGTCTTTTACAATGAAGACAGATTGATGAACTCTAAGACGTTTTGGTTTTTTGTTTTGAACAAATGCACGCATGGTTTTTTTTGTTCTTATTTTGTCTTTTCATCTCTTGTGTGCTGCAAATACAACTTCCATTGCACACCAAAACGCATGTGTCTATCTTTTGTTAACGTTTCCATCTGTTTCTAGTTTTTATCCAGTTCTCAATTGTTTCTCGTTGTGTGCATGTGTATCTTTGTCTTTCAGACGTTGTATCTTTATCTTTATCAGAAAAAAAACGTAAAAAGCAGCTGTTTAAATGACATAGGTTTATAAATATAGAGGAGCTCTTCAATTAATGATGCTCCCATGAAATATCATGATGCGCAAATGAAAGCTGAGGATCTCAGCTATTTGATACACTTTGCTATTTTAGACACAAATAAATATACGTTTAACA
>PIVM01000346.1 GCA_003353945.1 Gammaproteobacteria bacterium | reverse complement strand
GGGTTTGTTACAAGCAAGGTCATCTTTCTTGGAAGCAAAGTCGAATCGTTCCGCCATTGCTTCGTTGAAGGAGGCCAAGGCATCCTCGTCAAATTGTCCGAAGGGGTGTTTCATTAGTCTCTTGCTCGAGCCGCTGCTGCAGACCTGCGCTGTTGGGCAGGAAGGGAAGTGTCAGGTTTCTTTGGAGTAGCTGACTTGGCGTCTATACGTTTTTGAATTGCTTGTTGTGCTTTGGTAATTTCACCTGCCCGGTCCATAAGCTTTTTGCGCTCAGCGGACGCCTCAGGCTTACCTCGAAGCTTTTCGTATCTTGCACTTACTTTTTTCAGCTCCGTTTGAAGCACTCGCTTTTGAACTTCTGGATCTTTTGATGCCTTTGCCTCAGCTGTAGGAGACAACTTAGCCTTACTAGATTTTTGGAAAGCCTTGTCAGCTTTATCAGCGGCTTTGTTAGCAGCTTTGGCCTCTTTGTCTAAGCGACGTGCTTCCTTACGGTCAGCAGGAGACTTCGACTTTTGGAACTTTTTGTCCGCGGCATCAGCTTTCTTATCAGCTGCTTTTGCCGTTCTGTCGAGTGCTTTTACTTCTTTAGCGGAGGGAGCCCCGCTGGATTTTGGTGCTGCGGCTTTAGGAGCAGCTTTTGCTCTGCCCTTAGGTGCCTCCTTTTCTTTGGCACCTACTGAAGCTCCGGATTTGCAAATGCCTGCTGTACCATAAAACGTACCGTTAGGTCGTTGGCAACGCGCGAAGTCCAAAGCTTCCAGAGCTTTTTCGCTAAAATTTTCGAATGCAGAGTTTTTCATAAGGAAGGAACGTAATTTTGGTCGGCAGGGTTAGGCATAGGCATGCCTTGGAAATCCTTGTAGTAACGATTTTGTAACTTCATGTAAGCATCTTGCAGAGGCAACCGTGCTTCGTATGAAGGAGCGTCATGCATTTTGATTTCCAGGGTACGGAGATCCTTGTCCCATTTGAAATCACTCACAGGGTATGCGTTACGGAAGTCTTCGCTCAGTGTGTTGATACGAGTGAACATCGTCGCAGCTTTATCATAGCGCATCATACGAACTTCGTGCTCGTAGTCCTTGTAAAGACCTTGGATCTCTTCGTTCAGGGTAGCAGCCTTTTGCATGCTGTCATACATTTCCTGTGACCACTCGGGCTCTTCCTCACGGTACTCGGGAATCAAAGCACCACGGTTGTCCGTGTGAACCATGACACCGGTCGGTCCACGACCAGGGGTTCCCGTGCAGCAATCATCTTCCTCACCGTAGGGATCACCGGAAGCGGATTGTGCGGCACTAAGATTACGTTTGTGCTGTCCGAGTAAGTCACGGATCTGAGCACGGAGTTGAGCCACACGCTCATGCGACCCGTAGTTATTACCTTTTCCTACATTGTTCTCGGCAATCTTAAGGGCGTCACGGAGACGACGGAGATCGCTTGTGTAGAAGTTAGAGACTGGTTCCTCACCGAAGTCGAAACCGTGTCCAAGAACATTTCCGAGGGAAGGGTATCCAGAACCGGAACGTACGGAAGGTTCGGATTGCTCGGCAAAGTTCAGTTCGCCAGCCAATTCGGCTTTAGCGCTTTCAATTAAATCCACGGGAAAATCCCCGTGGGTGGATAGTTTAGCCATACTGCTTATGGGAAGACCTTTCTAAGATTTTACCCTCAATCCCTTTGACGCCAGTCATCAGGTTTGTCTTGTCGAAACCAATCGATGATTTCATCAGCACTCCCGAAACCGGTTTTGTGATTTGATGGGTCAGGGTCGCCAAGATCCATTTGGTTCATGAAATCGTCTAGACTTCCTTCAACCATATCTGGATTGGCGGCCCTGCGTCTTGCCCTCCTTAGGATTTCAGAGGCGGAACGGTTGGCCTTAGCAAGTTTCTCTGCCCAAATCATATCTGATAGTTGGACAGGGTGCCTGTTTACGATACGCTCACAGATAAACTCTAGGCGTTTCCGGTATTGTGTGGATAACATTAGGTTTCCTTCTTTAGTTGGTCTAGACAATACTCGCCCTGTGAGCGAATCCGTATGTGGTTGTTCTGCCCCATTCGATATGGGAACAGTTGCTCTGCTATTACTCTAACATCCTCTTTGGTCATCTCGGGTCTAACCTCAGAGCAGATGAAAGACATCATCTCAATTACTCCCACCAGTCAACTCCTCATGAATTGAATCTCAAGAATCATGGTCTCTGCTTGCGTTTTTAGAAAATGCAGCATCTCTTGTTCTTCTGGGGGACCACCAGGCCAGTTTCTATGAGCTTTGCTTATTGCTTGGTGGTAGCACCACAGTTGGTTTTCGTCTAAGGTCATTGTTATCTGGTAACCATTAAACTCTTCCATGTCAGTCGTCGTAAGCAGCTAAGATGTCGGCAATGACTCCGTTACGGACGATGTCGCTCTTAGTAAAACGCACTGTCCCAACATTGTCAATGTTGCTAAGTCTGTGGTAGCAATCCAGAAGACCGTTGTTAGTTTTGAATACATCGAGATCAATTTGTTTAGTGTCACCTGTGACGATGATCCTGGAGTTTTCCCCTACTCGGGAAAGAACTGTCTTCACCTGGTCTGG
>PIVM01001003.1 GCA_003353945.1 Gammaproteobacteria bacterium | reverse complement strand
TTATGAAAATTGCACTATCTAAGCCGTATAGAGCTAAGAGGTTGGTCAAAAAAGCATATAAGCCTATTAAAAAGTAATGGCCCTCTTGTTTAGGGAGGTTAAGTAAAAGCCGCTCTTGTAAACTCTTACTATACAGGCCCTTCCATAGGTTTGCCCACCATGCTTTGCGTATTTTTCTTCGCAAAATCAAAGGCTCTGGTTGTTTGTCTTCCCAACCTCCTGGTTCGTTTAGTAGATAGTGGCTACCTAGTAAAAAGATTAGATTGACTACCATGCCAGGTGTTGATGTGTTAACAAGCATAGCATCATGCCAAGCTGCAGGGAGAGCTAACCAACTTATTGAGGTAATAACCCCGGCAAATACTCCTATAAAAATAGCACGCTTACTGGTTCTAAAACCAAAAAGAGCTAGCAGCAAAGAAGGAGCTACTATAGGTAGGTAGGATTTGTTGGTAAGGTGACCTATTTTGCGAACATCATACTCTGTCAAGGCACCCAATAAACCAATGACTCCAAATACTAGAGTAGCTGTTCGTACTACTTTCATAGTGTGTTTTTTATATCCATTTATACCTAAAGTCCCTATTAGGTCATTAGCAAAAAGTACTGCAGTGGTATTTAAGTAAGAG
>PIVM01001002.1 GCA_003353945.1 Gammaproteobacteria bacterium | reverse complement strand
TTACAGTATCTACTATCTGGCGGTCAAAGATGGGTTACTGGTATTTCTAACGCTGGCGGTGATGCTTTTGAAATAGCTTCCTCTATCAACTTAGGTTCAGATACAAGACTTATAATCAATACCACAGGTGAAGTGAAGATAACTGACTCGCTTATGGTGGGTTCAACTTCCAACCCAGTATCACCATTGCATGTTTATCAAGACGATACAGAAACAGGTGCAGCAGCCGGAATAACTATTGAGCAAGACGGCGAGGCTGATGCTGTGCTGCATTATGTTCTTACAGGTATCCAAACTGTTTCTACAGGTACGGACTACTCAGGCAGTGGTCACTACAAAATATCAGGTAGTGCGGATCTAGGTACTGACACAATTCTAACGGCCACCATTGCAGGAAGGGTTGGTATTGGTAGCGATAGCCCAGCGTCTACGTTACATGTCTACGATGACAATACATTTACGGGTTCTACTATAGGGCTAACAATCGAACAAGACGGTACTGGTGATGCATTAGCACAATGGCATTTAACAGGCGGCACACGCTACCTTGCCGGTATTGATAACAGCGACAGTGATCTATTTAAGATAGAGAACGGCGGGATATTTTCTACTGCCGCAGCTATCCAAGT
>PIVM01001001.1 GCA_003353945.1 Gammaproteobacteria bacterium | reverse complement strand
CGGACAAGACTGCTCAGGTTGTGAGAGTCGCGGCGCAACAAGTGCAGGTCCTCCTTGCTGATGTACGTGAAGTCACTGCCAAGGGTCTTCTCAACCTTGGTCTCCTTGCGGTCGTGGACCTCCCCGCACCGGGGGTATTGATGTGGTTGGTTCATTTGTTCAAGACGATTTGAGCGGCGAGAAAAAGAGGTGAGTCAGGTCCGAGTTGACCGATGTGCCAACAGCCCTCGTGGATTGGCTCGCTCAACGAGCCGTCCAACGATACCTCCCGGACACGGATGTGAGTGGTGTCCAACTTGTGCCACCGCGATACCTCTTGGCGACGAACGATAGGGGAGGCGTGACCCTGCAAGGGGCCGTACTCGGTGACCAACACTGCGGGCAGGTCAGTCTGCCCGGAACCTGTCGGGGCAATGAGGGGAATGGTCTGTGTCTCAATCATAGTGCAATGTACGTTGAATGTTTGAACTGTGCAAGTGAATTGCTATTTATTTACTGCGGCGGTCAGCCTCAGTCTCGGCGTAGGCCAACAGGATGATGGCAGGGAATAGGGTGAACAGAAGCACCTCGGCAACGTAGAGTCCGAGGAACCAAAAGCCGCCGAGAACAATGGACCAACACACGCAACG
>PIVM01000144.1 GCA_003353945.1 Gammaproteobacteria bacterium | reverse complement strand
TGCTTTCTCACCGAGGCGTTCAAATGGGAGCATATTGGAATATGTAAGCATTTGAACAACGAAGGTGAGGGAGCAGGGAGCAAGCGTAATTGGAAAATTTATTTTTTCCGCGGCCCTAATATAACTCGAACTGCCGTCTTGTGAGAAATGCAGGCTAGAGCCTGTCAGAGAATAGAAAACCTACTGCGGGGATCCCATTCATTTCGGACAGGCTTCTGTGAATCACAACCAACGCATATAGCCCATCGCCAGTTTATGACTTAGTAGTTTATGGAAAGGAAATATCCTGACCTCATAACACAGGTTGCCGGATTCTGCCAGTGTCATGGATAGCGCATAGATTGCCTTTTTGTCATCGGTAGATTCCAAATATTCCAAATCGATACAGGCATTAGCAACGAACTCGCCAGCTTCATTTTCTTCACCGAGTAGGCATTCTGCGGTGATATCTGAAGGTGAAAGGCCCGCCAGATCCACTTCAATTTTCAGCTCAAAGTTTTCCTCTCGAAATATTTTTCCTTCGGGTTTCTCTAGTAGATTAATTGAAACCTTGGGCCAGGCGCGATGGATTTTACGCCGCCATTTAGCTATGTCATTAGCTGGACTGTAATCTTTACAGCGAAACTTTGCACTCTGTTTTGACGCTGGGGAATAAACGTTGGTGATGTAATCCATTACCATCCTTTCAGCATTGAATTGAGGAATTAATGATTCCATCGCATTCTGGCACATTTCAATCCACTCATCAGACATGCCATGGCCGTCTACGGCATAGTAGTTGGGTATGACTTCATATTCCAATAAATCAAGGAGTTCTGCTGCCTCCGCATGATCTCTGAATTCATCTGAAAAATCACCGCCGTGAGGTGTGATTCCCCAACCATTCTTTCGATTGTAGCCTTCGGCCCACCAGCCATCCAGTACGCTTAAATTAAGCACTCCGTTAATACCGGCTTTCTCGCCGGATGTGCCGCTAGCTTCCATGGGGTAGGCGGGCGTATTCAGCCAGACGTCGACACCAGCGACCAGCTTACGTGCGATAGCCATGTCATAGTCTTCAAGTAAAATGACTTTGCCGTCAAATCCAGGTTGGCGCGAAATATCATGGATGATGCGCAGTAATTCCTGACCTGGCCCGTCATGTGGGTGGGCCTTGCCTGCAAATATTATGACCACAGGTCGCTTAGGCGTGTTGAGTAATCTTGTGATGCGCTCAATATCGGAAAATAACAAGGTGGCTCGTTTGTAGGTCGCGAATCTGCGAGCAAAACCGATGGTTAGAATTTCGGTCTTACTGGGGTCCAGAAAACGAGTCAGACGGTTGATCTGAGATTCGTTGATACCATTGCGCCTGTTTTGTAGTACATACCTATCGTGGACGGCTTCAAGCATCTTGGTTTTCAGAGACTGGCGAACACTCCAAAAATGATGGTGAGGAATTTTTTTTATGCGTTTCCAGTAATCGGGTGATAGCAATTGGTTACGCCAGCCACCACCAAAATGAACGTCAAAGGCGCTGATCCATTCTGTGGCGAGAAAGGTAGGAACATGCACGCCGTTGGTGATAGAGGTCATGGGGTTTTCTTCAGGTGGGACTTCCGGCCAGATATAACCTTCCATGCGAGAGGCGACCTCGCCGTGGATCTGGCTTACGCCGTTTTGATGACTGGAGCCGCGCAAAGCGAGGACGGTCATATTAAAGCCATCTCCATTGGCCTCGTTGGTTCCCAGGCTCAGAAACTCCTTCATGGGAATTTTGAGTTCCTCAACCATATCGGCAAAGTGATGCTCAATGAGTCCGTGATCAAAAATATCATGACCGGCAGGTACGGGTGTATGGGTGGTGAACACCGTGTCGGCGGCAACAGCCTGAATGGCAGCATTAAACTTCATGCCTTTTGCCACCAGTTCCCTGCAGCGTTCAATAATCTGAAAAGCAGCATGTCCTTCATTAATATGCCAGACCGTTGGTTCTAGTCCCAGTAGCCGGTGTGCTCTGACACCACCGATGCCCAATACGATTTCCTGCAACAAACGGTTGGTTTTGTCGCCACCGTAAAGCTGATAAGTTATCCAACGGTCATCTTCGCTGTTTTCCTTCAAATCGCTATCCAGCAGGTAAAGAGGGATGTGACCGACTTGTGCTACCCAAATTTGCAGGAATATGGTTCTGCCGGCTATCTTGATGTTGAATTTGAACTGATTTCCGTTGTCGTCAGTGGCCGGTTTAATGGGGAGGTGGTTAAACTTGCTTGGTTTATATTGTGCAATCTGATGTCCGTTGGCATCAATCTGCTGGCTGAAATATCCCTGTCGATAAAGAATACCCATGGCAACAAATGGCATGCCTAAATCACTGGCCGCTTTACAGTGGTCGCCGGCAAGAATTCCCAGGCCACCTGAATAGATAGGAAAGCTCTCATGCAGGCCAAATTCAGCGCAGGAATATGAAATAAGGTCATCGCTCTCATTAATGTGTTGTGAGAGTTCTTTTTTCATGGACTTGTTTAAATAAGCATCATAGGTGGATGTGACCTTGATGTAGTCCTGCATATAAACATTATCTTCTGCGGCTTCGTCTAGCTTGCGTTGGTCAATCCGGTGCAGGAATATTTTTGGATTATGGCCGCACCTGTCCCAAAGCTTTCTATCAAGGCGTATGAAAAGTCCGCGTACCTGTCTGTCCCAGCTATAGATTAAGTTATTGGCCAGTTCTTCAAGCCGGCTGAGTTTTTCCGGGATATGGGGTTGAACTTCTATTGTAAATTTTGTCCTTTCAGTCATATCGATTATTGCCTTAATGGGAACTTAGAAAGATGCATTTATTATGATCGTGTACAGAAACCCCATACTTGATCAATGATATTGTATTCGGTCTGTAGCAAGTATATAACTGATCTGGAATAGAGCAAACGTGATGCTTTACATGGATGATCATATATCGGTAAGATCGGTTCTTTATTTGAAATTTGTCTTTAGGGAAAACCAGATGATTTTGTGTGGTGACATCGGGGGAACAAAAACCCAGTTATGTTTGGTGCATGATCTGGATCACTATCGGCCAACACAGGGGGTGTGCTATCAAAATGTTCACTTTGCATCCATTGAGGCGTTGCTGGATTGTTACCTGGAAACTTGCCAGGTAAACGTTCATAGCGCCTGTTTGTCTATTGCGGGGCTTGTTCGAGACGGTTCATGTCAAATGACCAATCTTCCCTGGTATCTTTGTGAGGAGCGATTGGTTGAGCATTTAAAGCTGGATTGCGCCGTATTGATCAATGACCTGACAGCGACCGCATTTGCCGTCCCCCATTTGCCCGATTCAGATTTTCATGTGTTACAAGGTGGATTGCCGATTTTTCAGGACGGCCCGATAGGTGTGGTCAGTATTGGCACAGGCCTGGGTGAATCTGTGTTGGTATGGGATAAGGATTACCAACGGTACACAGCTCTTGAAAGTGAAGGTGGCCATAAGGATTTTGCGCCGCATTCTGTCAGTGAGATTGAGTTGTATCGTTATTTGTTGGCAAAGCTGGATGTCGGGCGTTTAAGTGCTGAAAGGTTGGTGTCCGGTCAAGGACTGGTTTTGATTTATGACTACCTGGCAAATAATGTAACAAGTGATCAAGAGAAGCTTTCGGCTGATTTGCTTACACCTGAGCAAATCAGCGAGCAGGCAAAGGATAGTCCGGACAGTTTGTCGGCTCAGGCCGTTGCCTTGTTTGTTAATATCATCGCAGCAGAAGTCGCCAATGTTGCTCTGCAATACTTGAGTTCAGGAGGAATCGTTATTGCTGGTGGAGTCTTGCCAAAAATTTTACACCTGTTCTCTGTCGAGCAGTTTTTATTACAGTTTCATGATAAAGGCCGGTTCGGTGACTGGCTTGAGGGTATACCCGTTGTGGTATGTAAAAACATAGCGGCCCCCTCAATCGGAGCATTTCACTTTCTAAAAGAATCACAAGGGAATTAGCCCGTGTTTTTTCACTGGCCGCAGTTCTTGCTTGGCCAGAAGTTGCTCAAGTGCAGAGCACAGATAGTTTCGTGTGGTGGCGGGCTCAATAACGTCGTGTACTAACCCCCGGCTGGCGGACACATAGGGATTGGCAAACGTGTCACGATAGTGTGCAGCCAGTTTTGCTTTCTCCGCTTTTGGATCTGCAGCTTCAGCAAGTTCTTTGCGGTATAAAATATTAACGGCGCCTTCAGCGCCCATAACGGCTATTTCGGCTGTGGGCCAAGCGCAAACGCGATCTGCTCCCATACTTTTGGCACACATGGCAAGATAAGCACCGCCGTAGGCTTTTCTGATAACAACGGTTAATTTGGGAACGGTGGCTGATGCATAAGCAAATAGTACTTTAGCACCGTGGCGGATGATGCCGCCATATTCTTGCTGTACGCCAGGCATAAAGCCCGGCACATCGACGAAGTTGACCAGTGGAATGTTAAATGCGTTGCAAAAGCGAATGAACCTGGCCGCCTTATCAGATGAATCAATGTCCAGGACACCGGCTCTGACCAAGGGTTGATTGGCTACAATACCCACAGCGTTGCCGTTTAGTCGGGCGAAACCAATAAGCAGGTTGCCGGCAAAATCATGTTGTAATTCGAGAAAATCACCTTGATCCACTATTCGTTTCACAATATCGAGCATGTTATATGCTCGTCTGGGATTATCGGGAAGAATGCTGTTTAGTTTGGGGTCCGCTTTGATCTTTTTTTTGTGGAGTTTTGGCGCGAATGGCGGTTTTTCTGTATTGTTGTTTGGCAGGAAGGAGAGCAGGCGTTTGGTGAGCTTAATGGCATGCGCCTCATCATCAGCAATTAAATGAACCACCCCTGAATAAGTGGCGTGGCTCTCAACGCCACCCAGTGCCTCAGCGGTGATCTCTTCACCGGTTACCTCTTTAATTATTTTGGGGCCAGTGATGTACATTTGTCCTATGCTCTTTACCTGAATAATTAAATCGGTAAGTGCAGGGGAATAAGCAGCACCGCCTGCGCAGGGACCAGCAACAATGCTGATTTGCGGCACGACGCCAGAGAGCAAAACATTGCGGTAAAAAATATCACCATAGCCGTTTAAAGAATCTACGCCCTCCTGAATACGTGCGCCTCCACCGTCGTTAATAAAGACAAAGGGGCTGCGGGTTTTCATGGCAAGATCCATGATTTCACAGATTTTCTTGGCACTGACTTCGCCCATAGAACCGCCTGCAACCGTGAAATCCTGGCTGGCAATATAAATGTGACGGTCTTTGACTTTGCCGCAACCTGTCACAACGGCGTCGCCTGGAAGATCTTTTTTGTCCATGCCAAATTCAGTGGACCGATGCTCCATGTATAAACCCATTTCATGGAATGTGCCTGGCTTAACCAGTAATGCAATTCGTTCACGTGCTGATAGTTTGTTTGCATCGTGTTGTTTTGCCATGCGCTCTGGGCCGCCTCCCTCGCAGAGGTGCTCATGCTTTTTCTTTAATGATGTAATGTGTTTCTGATGCATGATATTTTTACTCTATGATGCTTTAGATATGATGCTTTAGAAAAACTGACCCGGAATGCTGGCTACTTGCCATCGCGGGAAAAGGCAATTTTTAGAGGTGCCCTTAATCATGAGCACAAAACACATCTTAAGCTGCCGTCTTGTGAGAAATCGGGCTAGCTGCGAAAACCGTTTAAATGACACTAAACGAGCGTAGCATTGCTGTCACATTTATCCACTTATCCAGGCAAAATATTAGCAAGCTAATGGAATGAAAGGTTGCACAAGCAAATTCCTGCTAAGCTCTGAAGAATGGAATACGCCGACAACCCACTTAAGCCCGCCCTATTGCAGATCTTGCGAACCTGCTCAACGAGCTTATCTGAGTATCAATTGATTCAGACATTGAATCAGTACAAAGGTATGTTTCCTGCCTTATCAGATTCGCAGCAGCTGGCCTTGTTTCAGAGGCACTTCCTAGTCATGAACGCACTGTATCAAATACAGCGGGAGCTTTGGCCGGAAGGGCTTTATCTGGAAATTTCGCCATTATCAATTTGCCTTCATTTGCGTGGAGAATCATCAGCTTGCCACCACACGCCAGCGGATAATGGCGAGCAGAAGTTACGAGACTATTATCTGGATTGGCAACACTTTGAAGCCACTTCCGAGCAAGATGTGGTTTCGCTACTCAATGGATTCTGGCAGCGCTATATGGCGGTGGATCTTAAAATGGATGCTTATCAGATATTGCAGGTGACGCCAGAGGATGGATGGTCCGCTGTGCGTCAGTCCTATCGACGATTGGCTGCGAAATACCACCCTGACCGTGGAGGAGATGTGACGCAGTTCTTGGTGGTGCGAGAGGCCTATGAAGTCCTGTCGCAGGTGCATGCGGTTTGATTAAAATATCGTATTTTCTAAGGGTATTTATTAAGTATAATGCTCTTTTTCAAGAGAGAATTACGATGAATAATAACAAAATCCTTACCGTGTGCATTGCTGCACTGTTCAGCACTATGACCTCATTTGCTACGGCTAATGACATAGGCGTAACGGAAAAGCTGTTTTCCCACCTGTTTAATAAGAATCTGAAACAAAACCTGTTTCAAGCCAAAGATCTTCCCTGGATGGCTGGAAGTTACAGCATTGTGATCAGTCGCAGGGGCGATGCCAATATCAGTAGTGCGCAGAAAAACATGACGATTGCTGTCCCGCTGCAAATCAATATTGTGGGTAATATCAATCAGGACCTGGGTTTTGCAAAGGTGGCGCTTGATTGCAAATCACAGTTTGATAACACAGGAGAATTGCAGTTGACGCCCAGCTTTGCTGAAGGAGAAGTGCACTTTGGCAGTGAGTTGACTCTACCCATTCCTTTTGTTGAGGCTGATTGCGGCAATATGCGCTTTCCCATCACGGAGTTTCTTAAAAAGCTGGTAGAGCATAATAAGCCAGGTTGGGAGCAACAAATTAATGAGACGCTTGGCAAACAGTTTAATTCGGAAAAGGCGCAAACCACATCAAGTTGATTCCTTGTTTTCACGGCCCTGACATAGTTTAGCGAGTAAACGGTCTAGTGCATTGGCAAATTGTTGGCGGTCCCGTTGATTCATAGGTGGTGGGCCACCGGTAACGGCGCCGCTGCTACGCATCTCCTCCATAAAATTTCGCATCTGTAATCGCTGGCCAATATTGTTTTTGGTATATTGCTCTCCGCGCGGGTTAAGCACATGTGCTCCCTTTGCGATTGCCTCTGCGGCCAGTGGAATATCGGCAGTGATCACCAAATCGCCCTCTGATAGCTGCTCAACAATGAAGTTGTCAGCCACATCAAAACCACCGGCTACCTGAATGGCCTTAATCAAAGGGGAGGGCGGTGTTTGAAGCCCATGATTGGCAACCAGGGTCAGTTGAAGCTGAACGCGTTCGGCGGCACGGAACAGAATCTCCTTAATGGGATTGGGGCAAGCATCGGCGTCAACCCAGATTTGCATGGTTTTGTCTCGTATATTTGTTTCGTATAAAGACAATAATTATGCCACATAGACTGATTGTCTGGTTTATTAAACGAATGTGTTCAGGCGAAGCGTGATTTAGGCGAGCAATTTTTATCCACAAGCGCTATAATCGCCGCCCTTTTGTATTTGCCGGCAAGACCGCCCGCCTCATTAACAGGTTATTCCCTCCATGTCCGATTCCGATAGTATGCCCGCCTTTCAGGCTTTGGGCTTGTCAGATCCCTTATTGAAAGCGCTAAACGAAGTAGGTTACGAAACGCCGTCCCCTATCCAGGCAGCAAGTATTCCGTCTTTGCTACAGGGGGATGATCTTCTGGGACAGGCGCAAACAGGTACAGGAAAAACAGCCGCTTTTGCGCTGCCGCTGCTACAACGAATTGATATTACAAAAAAAGATCCTCAGGTGCTGGTATTGGCTCCCACGCGAGAGTTGGCGATTCAGGTGGCGGAAGCCTTTCAAAGTTACGCACGGCATTTGCCGCAGTTTCATGTACTGCCAATTTATGGCGGAACAGGTTATGACGGACAGCTGCGGCAGTTACGCCGAGGTGTACACGTTGTGGTGGGTACTCCTGGCAGGGTGATGGACCATATCCGTCGGGGCACCTTGAAATTGCAGGGTTTACAGACCTTGGTGCTGGATGAAGCCGACGAGATGTTGCGGATGGGCTTTATTGATGATGTCGAATGGGTGATGGAACAAACCCCGCCGACACGACAGATCGCCCTGTTTTCAGCGACCATGCCACGCGAGGTTTCCCGTGTAGCCAAGCGCTTCCTTCAGTCCCCCAAAGAGGTCAAGATTGATGTACGCACCACCGCTGCGGAGACCATTAATCAGCGCTATTGGCGCGTCAGTGGTCTGCATAAACTGGATGCGTTGACCCGCATTCTGGAATCCGAAAAATTTAATGGCATACTGGTTTTCGTTCGCACCAGAACCATGACGGTTGAATTAGCCGAGAAGTTGACTGCACGCGGTTATGCCTGTGACGCACTCAACGGTGATATACCGCAGAAACAGCGTGAACGTACGGTAGAGCGTATCAAAAAAGGGCAGCTCGATATTTTGGTGGCCACTGATGTGGCGGCCCGTGGACTGGATGTTGAACGTATCAGTCATGTCATCAATTACGATATTCCCTATGATGCTGAAGCCTACGTGCATCGTATTGGTCGAACCGGTCGGGCGGGTCGAAGTGGTGAAGCGATTTTGTTTGTGGCACCGAGGGAAACTCGGATGTTACGCATGATTGAGAAGGCCACGGGCAAAAGCATTGAACCGATGCAGATGCCTTCGCTGGCAGATGTTAACGAACAGCGACTGCTGCGATTCAAACAGCGCATTACAGACACTATGGCGGCGGAGGATCTGGAGTTTTTTGAGCAATTGTTAACGGAGTATCAACAGCAGCAGGAGATTGATCCGGTTAAAATGGCGGCGGCGCTGGCATATCTTCTGCAGGGTAATGAGCCCTTGTTGCTAAAGGAAAGTGAAAAAACAAAAGGGAAGGGCAAAGGCAAAGGAAGAGAGCGTGATAGAGATGACGGAAGGACAAAAAGAAACGTTGATGATACGGATCGCAAAAAAAGAAAAAAGCGTGAAGGCGCTTCTGATTCGTGCCGTCTAAAAGATTTTCCCGATGTTGCAATGGAGCGTTTTAGAATTTCTGTGGGGCATGATCATGGCGTGCAGCCTGGAAATATTGTTGGTGCCATTGCCAACGAAGCAGGTATTGAAAGTGAGTATATTGGTCATATCGATATACACGATGATTACAGTACGGTTGATCTTCCAGAGGGTATGCCAAAAGAAGTAAAGAAAGTCCTGAGGGAAGCCTGGGTATGCGGTCAGCGTTTATGCATAAAACAGGTTGACGAAGATAAAAAAGCACCGAAAAGAAAATCGGAAAAAGACGTAAAGAAGAAAAAGTACGGATCAGATAAGGTGAAAACGAAAACGAAGGAAAAAACGAAGAAAAAGACGTCGTAAACTGTTTGAGCAATGCCTTTCATAAAAGCGAAAAGCGTTTGCAGAACATTATGAAAAAACTACTGAAGGCATTCAGCCCTCAGTAGTTTGCAACTGTAACAAATAAACTATTGTAGATGCTTTATTTCCACGGCCCTTAATCGTTATCAATTGGACTTTTCACCCCCTTACCGCCTTGTTTAATGACATGCGTGTAGATTTCCGTTGTTGCTACATCCGCATGACCCATGAGTTCCTGAATAGTACGGATATCATAACCAGCTTGAAGTAGCCTAGTTGCAAATGCATGTCGAAAGGTATGACAGCCAGATTTTTTACGAATACCAGCAGCATTGATGGCTGTTTTGACCTGCTTCTGCAAAGAAGAGGGCATAATATGGTGTCGTCTTTTTTTATCGCTTCTTGGGTCTTTGGAGAGGCTTAGTGCTGGAAACAAATACTGCCAACCAATTGCCTTGGCTGCATTAGGATATTTTTTACTGAGAGCATTAGGCAAATACACTTCACCACAACCACTTCTCAAATCCATCTTATGAAGAGATTCTACAAAACGAATTTGATCTTGAAGGGGGGGGATCAATTTTTTTGGTAATAAAGTACAGCGATCTTTCCCGCCTTTACCCTCTCGAATTAACAGCACATTCATACCAAAGTCGACATCTTTTATCCGTATACGAGTACATTCTGAAACTCTAAGTCCACTTCCATAAAGCAATTCAGCCATGATAAGACTGATCCCATCCAAGTGATTTAACACCGACTTTGCTTCTTCGTGAGTAAATACAACAGGAATGCGCCTTTCCTGACTGGAAAACTGATAACAAAGATCCGGCAGTTCCATTTTTAAAAACTTACGAAAAAGATAGATAATCGCATTAAGAGCGGTTTTTTGAGTGTTAACACTCACATTACGAGTAACGGCTAGATGAGAAAGAAACTGTTCAATTTCAAACGCGCCCATCCCGCGAGGACTTTGTTTACTATGGAAACAGATAAATCGCCAAACCCATTGGACATAGGTTTGTTCTGTTTTGTAGGCCTTGTTTTCTGAGCGCATAAAAATCCGAAATTGCTCAATAAAACCTTTGGCATTTGGGGAAACGGGAATAGGGATATCGTCCATAATATAAGCTCTCCTTAAGATGCTGGTGTTACATACAGTATGTGGCAGAGGGTGCCGCTGTCAATCGATATTGAAAGAAATTTTAGCTC
>PIVM01001000.1 GCA_003353945.1 Gammaproteobacteria bacterium | reverse complement strand
GGATGGGATATTTATAGTATCCGTCCACAGTTGATAGCCCAGATAATAAATTCTGATTTTATAATTACCGTCTTCCATCGCATATCCTCCCTGACCGTTGTCATCGGTGATACGGGTTTCACCTAAATATGAACCTGTCGAGGAAAACAAATAGGTTTTGATATTTTCAAGGGGCTGACTGTTTTGATCCTGTAGATTCAGGGTAAAGCTGCCTCCGCCTGTTGAGACTTCAATCAGGTTGTTGATATGGGCAAGCAGATCAGACTGGCCGCTCCAGTATTGAGAACCTTGGTAGTCGGCCCGGAAGTTGTAAGTTCCGGCAGGAAGTCTGAAGGATGACTGACCGTCGCCGTCGGTGGTCTCAACAAGACCCAGATAAGAGCCGGAACCGGAAAAGGCATACACCTTGATTCCCGGAAGGCCGACACCAATGTTGGTGACAGTGATTTCTGCCAGGCCTTCATTTACAATTACAGGGGTATTTTGGCCGTTAAAGGTATCTGACCAAAACTGCTGACCCAGGTAATCGGCCCGCACTTTGTATTCCATCTCTGGCAAATGAAAGATTGCTTTGCCTGTGGCATCACTATCTTGAGATATACCCAGATAAGAACCTGAGGGGCTGAAGA
>PIVM01000345.1 GCA_003353945.1 Gammaproteobacteria bacterium | reverse complement strand
TTTTGTTGACCAACAAAGAGTGAATATAACCACCCAATGTTGTTCGTACTGTACCAGAGCGGTGGTAAAAACTACTCTGTTGGATTGCTGACTTCAATTGTGCCCTTACCCAAGCTGACTGTTGCAGCTCACGATAAACCCTTTTTCTTTAGGCTCAGAACTTTTTATTATATTTATTCGCCAGTTACAATAGTTTTGTAATTGCTGAAGAAAACATAAAGGCTTGTAGACTTATGCTTAACTGAATGAACCTTTGTTATACCTCCATTTCTTTTTGCTGCATCCTCCGAACAATCGCCCACCGCTATCAACCCAAGCACCGCAGTACAAGAAGATACCCCTTCTTTATTAGCTTTAAAACTGTTATCTAAGATGCCGCCTGTAGACACCCCAGAATGGGTTACTCCAGTATACAGCCCTCCAGTAACTGGTGAATTAGCCGCACAACCCGCTAATAGAGCGACAGATAATGCTACAGCAGATAATTTACCGATTTGTTTTTTCATTTTATTTCCTTTCTATTTCTCATGGTTAACAGCACTCATGTGCCAAAAAATATAACTTTTTATTATGACTCTAGCGGCACTACTTTTGTGCCAATTATTTCAATAATTAGTGATAAACCAATACCAAAAAGCGCTGCGGGTAGGACGAACTTCCACAATCCAATAGTAGACAGCGATGCATCAAATTCGTTTTTGTCAATCTGCTGATTTTCCAGATATGTGGTAACTAGAAAATTGGCACGATCATACCCATCTAAACAAAATACGGCTCCCATGATAAGGAATAGAGCGAAAATCAATCTAGATGCAACTATATTGTCTGCTTGCTTTGCCACCCACAACCCAACGCCAGGCACAATCATCGATATCAGTGACACTGCCAATAAATATCCGTTTAGCATTCTTAATACTCCTTATAGTAACTTTATATTCAATAGTCATAACGCCTTTGTAACCGGCAAATTTGAAGCGTGGATTTTTGTGATAAAGTGGCGCAGCCACCACAAAAAGCCGCGCTTTAAATTTGTCCGCGTTCACAAACTTGTTAAGTGCACGCTACTGCACATATTCTTCAAGTTCACGATATACCTTGGCTCTTTCAAGCTGTACATAACCTTCATGAAAATTTGGTATTGTTGTAACAGAAGCTAGAAATACGAATGCACAGAATGCGAACAAACTGTACCTCTTGGCATCAACTCCTTTTCTCACTTTGTACTTAACCAAAATATGATGATTATTGGGTGGCCATCTTTCTTGTTTGTATGCCGTCTTGTTGTAGCGTAAAAACCTGCCGACAAAATAGATTGAAAGTAGCAAATAGTAGATGCCAACTGAGATAGCTACTTGCCCTTCCGCCGCTAGCCTATCACTGAGTTCATGATGCTTTAAGTAAAAACCATATAAATAAAGGAATTCAGCAAAATACGGCAGTATAAATAGCCCAAAATAAAATGTGGCTAGCCGCTTTTCCCTCTTTGATGGATAGTCAATTTCCATAATGCTCTTCTAGCACTTAACGCCGCCGACAAACGCCGGAGTAACTGGCGCAGCTTTTGCGTTTTTTTTGCAAAAGGTGTGTCAGTTACGGAGGTCGATTTGCTCGGCCTTGTTAACTGCTTTTGCTAAGCCGATTCAGCAAAAATTCGGCTATTATACCTACTGACTCAATTATGCTGTGCGACTCGGATGAGCTTAACGCGCTTACGCATAATTTTCCATGCCCGGTGCCTTCTTTGTTCCGTACTCTGTTTATAGATGTAGCCATACTAAATAGTGCCCTCTCATAATCCTTGATTGCAGGCTCATTTGGTGCTTTGGGTGTTTCGGGAGTTGCCATTTGCAGAGCTGCATATGCCTGACCAAATAGTGTTGGGAAGTTAGCGTTTGCTGGGTGGTTACCGAATTTAGTTTGTATTATGTGCTTTGCAGTGGCTTCTAGAAGGTCTTTGCCTGTGCCTGATAGAAGTGCAGCATCTTCGGAGCCCTTTTTAGCTCGCTGCGCATAAGCTTGTAATGCTTCAGTGAGGTGCTTGCCCTTTAGGGTTCCCAGTACTTTTGGTCGTATATCTCCGTCTTCTGATAATGAGAAACTTTCAGAATCGAACGCACCGATTGCATTGAGTATTTGTTCCTTTCCTACGAAATTCGGTGAGGAATCTCTAAAACCCCCAACAGCTCGAACCTGTGAAAGAATGAGGCTAATAAGCTCGCTCCCAGCTGGCCTGTCGTTTTCAATTGCCCAATTCAATGTAGCTCTAACTCTTTTGGCTTTACCAACAGATTGGCCTTGTGATTTGGGATCAGCCGATGTTAATCCTGCCTTTTTGATTTGAACGTCAAAATCGTAATGCGTTGGTTCTCTTTTAGGATCAACTTTGGCGTCGTCAATTAGCTTAGATACAGCGACAATAATTGAATCTGATATTGGTAACTCCATCTAAACCTCTTAATACTCCGATGATGAATTTTCAGTTAACGCCGGGTTCTTTTGCTGCCTTAAGTGGAGGCCGAAGGCCGGAGCTTAAGGCAGTCAAAAGCAACCCCTTGTTCTGTGATAACAGCTTGAACGAACACACTATTAGCTATTTTGT
>PIVM01000143.1 GCA_003353945.1 Gammaproteobacteria bacterium | reverse complement strand
CATGCTTTCTCACCGAGGCGTTCAAATGGGAGCATATTGGAATATGTAAGCATTTGAACAACGAAGGTGAGGGAGCAGGAAGCAAGCGTAATTGGATAATTTATTTTTTCCGCGGCCCTAAGTATCCAGTTCTGAGAGGAGCCTGCATTTGATGGATCGCGCAGCTAGATTTTGTTTGTACACTCAGTGAGTTCTTCGCCAGTCTTCGACAGATGTTGATCTTGTATCCTTTGGTAAATTCTAATAAATTTATTGATCGAGCATATATAAACATATTGGTTCTTGAAGCGAGAATTTTTTACAAAATCCTGTTGTACCACCCCGTCTTTACCAGCCATAACAAAATTATTGATGGCGACCCATTCTCCATTTAATCCAAATATATAGTCTACGGGAGCTTCGTTTCTAAATGTTTCGTGAAAAAAGAAACCTTTTAACGCCCATAGGGATTGCCAGTAAACAGCCTTTGGCCAGGAACTAATTCTTTGCTGATACAATGAATAGTGATTCAATATGATAAAATGAATAGGTCTGATATATCCAGAGTCAGGAGGAGAGAACTTAATATAAAATGGGTGGGGTAGTAAATCGTGAAAATAATAGAAACGGCCAGCAGTATAAAAATACCAATACCAAAAAACAGGCTATTCTTCAAAAATAACGGTATGGCCTGTCGATAAATTAATGCAACTGCCATCATTAATGGATAGCTCAAGATAAGCCCTTCAGAGCGGGACAGTACGATTAGCAGAGCACCCACCCACCAATGGGATCGCCATTTGTCATCAATCACCAAAGCAAACATCAACAGCACAATAAAGGTGTAGAATGCTGTCTCCAAGCCACGCCCTGATGACATCATGAAATCAACAGCGCAACTCAGTAATAAGGGCGCCAAAAGCGCCAGTTGCTTTTTATCAGTCGCCCAGAAATATGGCTAGTGAGCACAATGCAAAGCACCCCATACACTGCTCCTAATAATTTAGACATTATGACAATATTGAAGGGCAGCATAGATAAAAGCACCAACTGCGCTTGCCACAACACCGAACTACCCGTTTCTAAAGGGAACTCGCCTGAAGAAAAAACATAGCCATAACCATGCGCGATGTTCTCAGCCGCGCGAAAATATATAAAGGCATCTTCTTCTATCTGGTTAAATGTAAATGCGGATAAACACAAAAAAATTAGCACAGCAAGAACCGTATAGAGCATTGCAATTTTTTGGTTGGATATTAGTGGGCTAAGCATCACTGATTACCTTAATAAATCTCTGACCTACCCTCCGAGAAATGAAACGGCCTAATCAAATGTTAACGATGATCCTTCAATAAGTATAGGAAGAATTACCCACCCTTATCCCCAACTTACTATAATGGGTTGAGCATGGGACACCTACTCAATATTTTGCAGGCCAACAACCCCAACCTCAGACAACCCACGACTACTCCCCCTCCCAACCAACAGATCGGGCAGACAATTTTCCACTGCATTCTTTATGCTGAGCGCTCTAACATTGTTAAATTCAAATTAATCCTGCTTCAGGACAATTCTTTTTTTCTGCGGCCCTTAAATGAGCAAATAGTGAAAGAATATATCAGGGTTCAAGATGAGAGAGATAATTATTTGACTAGATAAACCTGCCGCCTTAGCGACTCACATTTTGCACCTTTGAGGGGTTCACCTGTTTAAGCCACTGGCTTTTCCGGTGGTCATTTCACTATTAAAATAAGTAGTGCTTGGTGCTTATGGCGCCAATGCTTTCTCTGGAGTGTTGAGCCGAATCCGTTGGAGCACTGCCAGGTTACTCTGAGGATCATCTTCGATGACAGTAAAGTAATCAGGAATATATTTAAAATCTTTGTTTAACGCGATTGACCTCCAGTCTATGATATATTCTGCTTTTGTGCTTTGCGCGTATTCTCCTATACCTTTATCACGGTAAGCGTTCAGCGCCAGTGGATTCACTTTGCCGTCGAGATTTATTGTTCGATCGTGAAAGTAGCCCAGCATGCCTGATTGCCAGGCTGCTACCCAAGTGTCTTCTTTTACATTATTTTTAGCCCATTTCGAAATTACGAAATGCGCATTGTACCGTCCTGTTATAAATTCTTCGTTGTGGTAGTAGGCTGTGCTGAGCACGAGAAATACTGCACACAACGGGTACAGTTTTGTTTTTTGAATAAGAGTTGAAGATTCCCAGAGTGTGCCCAATATGCCTCCGATCAAGATCCCCATGAATGGAGTTATCGGAAAGAAATAGCGTGTGATCATCCACCATACGCCAAAGAATATGGCATAAAAACAGAACAGCATTGCTGTATAGGGGAGCCATACGCGTGATATGCCTATCCATTCCTCAGGCCACTTTTGTCGCTGTCTCTGAGAGAAAGCAAATAAAATCGGTGCGAGTGACGCAATGATCGGAAACGCCAGATACTGCTGCCAAAAGTTACTGGGGAATTTCGGCATGATCATATAGACGCTGCTTGCCATAAAAATGATGGACAGCCGCATCTGATCAAAAGCATTAGTTCGCATGCCCGCTTCAGCTATACCGCTGATGGGTGTGATGTGGCCAAAGCTGGTGTAATTAAATATCATCCACGGTAACGCCATTAATCCTGATGTACTACCAATTAGAAATGCCTGAAAAAAAAGCTGCTTTTTTTCTTGTGTGTTTTTTCCTATTGATAGCGTCAATCGTGACACTGCGACAACGATAGCCAGAAATGCGGTGTCGTTGCGAATCCAAAAAATGATCCCTAAACATGCGCCTAGACCGACCCATTGACGATAGCTCTGCCTTGTGAGAGGTGTGCTAATTACATGTAAATACAACCAAAAAAATATCAGTATGGCTAACACGAGCGGTCCTGTTTCCAGGCAGGTCATGGTATGAACCAGAGACTCTTGAGAGGAAAACCAAAGCGCTGCTACCCATAAGCTAGCCGTTTGTCGCCATACGCTTTTAGGAAGTAAGCGATTAGCAAGCTGGTAAATCAAGTATGCAGAAGCGCAGGCACAAAGCGCTTGAAAAATATGAACGATTATAATCCCATTTAGCTTGTCACCATCAACAAGCCAATAAAATAGCGCCCATACAAAAGTCATTAGCGGTTGCGTGCCATTTGTGGGAATTTCACCATTGGCAATGCTCATGCCCAGTCCAAGTGCCAGATTTCTAGCGATGGTTAGCATGTAATAGCCATCGTCGATGGGGAACTGGCTATAAATTCGGGCTTCTGAAAAGAGCGGAAGCAGTCGCGATACGATACCTAATGACAGCAGTAAGCAGGGAAGTCCGATATTTATAGTCAATCTTAGCGATTTTGAAAGGTTGGGCATATTTTCCTTCTTAAACAAATTATTTCCTCTGGCGTCTGCCAGCTACTACAGGTGCAGGATCTTTAACTAACACCTGATTGCGAACATACCAATAACAGTTATGTCGGGGACCAGGGATGCTGCGAAAAAGCGAGTCAAATTAAAGTTATTGTTGCGGCTGTTGCTACATTGTCCTAACCAAGAATTCATTGTATCTACAATCTCAATTCGTTCTTCAAATTACTGTTATTCAATGCGTTTATTATCAAAGATAACCAACAACGTATCACATTGTTTTAATTGCATTATTTTGAATTAAAAGACACACATGAAGATTAAATAAATACTAAGAATCTTGCGGGTGCTTATTAAAACGCGGCAATTTGCCTTATTATAATTTAAGTAAAGGAACAATTACCCCTCCCCTTTAAGCTAAATTTACTATAAACATCATACTGCAAGCAATTGCTAATCGCAGTTTATGCCGCGTCAGTTACCATAAATGCGCCAATTATTCGCATTTTACACATAAGGGTCGCGATTCCAGCAGTTGCTTCACCGATACTGAGTTCCCATATTTTTGTCCAAATGATCAAAATTCTCCTTGATCACAGCAGGGAGTCGACCCTGCTTAAATTGCAGATTTTTGCAAATTTCAAACCTCGCTGCCTCCTTATAGACTCGGTCTTATTCCTCGTTTCAGCGACCGGCTTTTTCAAGCAAAGTATCAATTTCCATTTATAGCACAAATCGACGCTCAGGTGTTTCAGTCGTGTATAACTGTTTTAGCTGCTGATTAATATCAGACGAAGAGTTTCTCCAATAGAATGCAGATCTTCTGCTTGAGGCCTTTTATTGTCACTCTCTTCTTGTTGCTCTGCAACCAACTGTGATCATACTGACAAAACTCACATCAAACTGTAACTGCAATTCAGTGTTTCTGGCAGCTTTTAAAATTCAATTTCAACTTTTTTAAGTGTTAAGTTGACAAGAATATTGCCTTGCTCAATCGGCAAAGACTTGTTAATACTCTGCTGTACTTCTTCTTGACTAAACTCAAGCGCCGGATTAAAACTACAAGCTGAGATAAAAACCGCCACAATAACGGCTATAGCCATTAACAAACGTTTGTTAAAAAACATCAAAATCAGAACCATTCTGCTTGCATGTCATAGGTTGTACTGTCGAGATTGCTTAGCAAGCTTTGTCCAATGTTTAATTTTTGGTAACTCAAATCGAAAAATATATTTCATTGCCTGTAATTTTCCGAGGTAAAATTTCTCATCCTCCTGGTGCGGTTTCCTTACCAATTTACGGTTCGCCACCACACCCTGCTTTAACCACATCCAGGCAATAACAATATGACCAAACAATTCAATACACTTGACTGGATTAGACAACACCAGATCAATATTGTTTTCCAACATCGCTGTCAATAACAACTCTGTCAATAACAACTCTGTCAATAACAACTCGGTCGTGCATCTAAAGCCGTTTTGATTTCTGGCATTATCGTGACTTTTCTGCCATCAAACGTTGGCGGGTTTTGGTCTACCTGGTGTCGAATGGGTATTAGATATTTCTCTGCAACACTTTTTGCTGTGCGTATAGACGCAGTAAATGTTTCGCGACTATGTTCTGCATATCTCGCGCGCTTGGTCATAGCCTCTGCATCAAGGAACATCACTGCAAACAAGAAAAACAGTCAACCCATTGCTTTTCTATTGAGCTTGTCGCCATGCGACCCAAAACTCAAAAAGGGAAGGAAAATTGATAAATCATTAAAAATGAAATTAATTATTATTCTTCTTCTTCTTCTTCTTCAGCTTCAGCGCAAAGAATACATAACTCAGTATGGGGCACAGCTAGCAGGCGTGCTTCTGGAATGGTATTGCCACAACGTGAACAGATATCGTATTCATTGTTTTCGAGGCGCATTAAAGCATTATTGATACGAGATAATCTGGCACGCGATTCCTTGTCCAGCTCAAAAAGCACGTCCAAATCTTCCAATTCAACTGCCTGCTCTGCAAAATCAGCAGAATACGGCTCGTCGCGATTATGTATATCCTCACTAAGGTTCTGTACTCGACGCAACATTTCATCTCGCTGGGCCACAAGTTCCTTGTATATGTCGCTGTAATCCATGAGAAATCCTATTTAGCGCAATACGCGACATTACCGGTATTGGTAAATCAAATAATACGAATGAACAAAAAAGTCTGAGCGATGGGCAAACAATTTTCTTTGATGAAGGTCAACGAGAATCGTTACAGCGAAATAATCAGAATCCTCACCTTTAAAATCTTTTGTTAAACAATCTGTTATCGACTTTATGGCAAAAAGATCATTCTGAACTGGCAGCAACAAATCGCGACAAAAAAGTACTTTTTTGACACAGCAACACAATACAATAGCCAATTGCGATACCAATGCTGTTTGCCACAACATCCAATAGCGAGGGCTCTCTTGTCGCTGTCATTGACTGAGCGAGTTCAATACCAATACCATAGAAAAAAATGAAAGGCAGCGAAAAGAGAAATTGTTTGTTCGTCCCAAAACTCCAGGCAGACAACAATACCATGACTGTATAAGCAGCAAAATGAAGCACTTTATCCGACGTTTGTATACTTATCTCGTCACCGGGCAGCAGAGAAAAATAAGCCATTAAAACCAAATAGATAAAAAACAGGGTTTGTCGAACAATTAGCATGATTAAATCTCAAGCGCCCAGGTTGGGATAAGGGGTGTTTATGAGCTGCGATGCCTGAAGATTACAACAAATAGAGCTGAAACCAACGGGAAACTTCCAGCACATTATCACTGCTACTCAATAGCCTTCCTGACCAAAGGTATCGTGCGCAAGGTTTTCAAAGCGCGTATATTTGCCAATAAATGCCAGACGGCAACTGCCAATGGGACCATTTCTCTGTTTGCCAATAATTATTTCGGCAATTCCCTTGTCTGGACTTTCTTCGTTATAAACTTCATCACGATAGATAAAGGCAATGACATCAGCATCCTGCTCAATAGCACCGGATTCACGTAAATCTGACATGACCGGCCTTTTGTTGGGCCGTTGCTCCAGACTCCGATTTAACTGTGACAGTGCCACAACCGGGCAATCAAATTCCTTGGCAATGCTTTTTAAAGAGCGCGATATCTCTGATATTTCAGCGGTACGCCCTTCAGATTTACCAGAAACCTGCATTAACTGCAGATAATCCACCATAATGACACCCACTTCACCCTGTTCACGAACAATGCGTCTTACCCGTGAACGAACTTCTGTGGGCGTCAATGCAGGTGTGTCATCGATATACAGCTTTCTATCCTTGAGCTGACTCACGGCGCTGCTGAGCTTGGGCCAATCCCCCTCCTCCAGTTTACCGCTTCTGACTTTTGTCTGATTAATGCGACCAACGGATGAGAGCATTCTCATGATCAAGGACTCTGCGGGCATTTCCATGCTAAATACCACAGCAGGCTTGTCGGACTTAAGAATGACCGCTTCAATCAGATTCATAGCAAAGGCGGTTTTACCCATGGAGGGCCTAGCGGCAACGATAATCAAATCGGAGCGCTGCATGCCGGATGTCATTTCGTCAAGATCGGTATAACCCGTACTTAGGCCTGTGATCGCCTCATCGCTATTAAACAGCTCGTCGATCTTATCAACAGCTGATTTCAAAATCGGATTGATTGCTTCCGGCCCACCACTTTTGGGTCGCTGCTCGCCAATTTGCATGATAAGGCGTTCAGCTTCATCCACTAGCTGCTCAGTAGATCGCCCCTCTGGATTATAACTGGTGTCAACAATCTCGCTGGCTCCAGCTATCAACTGTCGAATAGTGGCACGATCGCGCACGATGCCTGCGTAGGAACGTATATTGGCAGCACTGGGGGTGTTATGAGCCATTTCGGCCAGATAGGCCAGACCACCCGCATTCTCCAGCTCATTGCGCGTGTTGAGCGATTCTGACAAAGTAACCACGTCCAGTGGCTCGTTTTTTTCAGCCAACTCCAACATCGTACTGAATATCAGTCGATGATCTGCCCGGTAAAAATCGGCTGCCGTCAGCAAATCCGCCACATTCTCCCAGCTGCTGTCAGCAATCATCAAACCACCCAGCACGGATTGTTCCGCCTCAATGGAATGAGGTGGAACCTTTAAATCGCTGAGCTCGACATCGTCGGCGAACTCGAGTGCCTCAAGGTAGTCAGGATCGTTCATTGATAGTTAAAGTCGATATGAATTCGAACGCTATTATCAACTGAGAGCGTACTATTTTGAAGAGACGAATACAAAAAAACATTCGCCTGCCCCGATTGAATAACCGGCAGGCGAATGTTTTTGAATTTAAAAGTGAAAAAACTGAGACTACTGCGTGACAACAGTCAGTTGAACAGTCTGAGTGACATCACTGTGCAATTGAATAGCGATCTCATACTCTCCAACTTCACGGATAGTGCCCTCAGGCAGGCGAACTTCACTTTTATTGACTTCGACACCAGCATCCGTAATGGCAAGCGCTATGTCGCGTGTACCGATAGAACCGAACAGTTTGCCTTCATCTCCTGCATTGGCGGCGATGCTAACAACCAGTTCAGCAAGTTGCTTCGATCGCCCTTGTGCAGCAGTCAAGGCGTCATCTGCTGCTGCCTCTAGCTCGGTACGACGTGCTTCAAAGGCCTCAATACTCTCTTTGGTAGCTGAAACAGCTTTACCATAAGGAATCAGAAAGTTACGGCCAAAACCCGATTTAACAGCAACCTGGTCGCCCAAATTGCCCAGTTTTCCAACTTTCTCAAGTAATATGACGTTCATAATGCTTACCTTCTTTTTTTCTTGCTTTTCCCTCAATGGCTTTTGAGGGAAGTATTCTGTCAATCCCTGTCGCCTCTGTTACGCAACAGGCGTTTTCTATAATCCAAAAAGCTATCCAATACCGCCAACGCTGCGACAAAGAGTTTCATACCGTCAATGAGAATCAACAGCACATAAAACATCACCAGCCAGCGACTACTGATTCGGCGTATTGCAACCACTCCATGCATCAATGCAATGCCGCAAACTAAAAGCGGCACACATGCAATAGTTGCCCAAACTCTATATCCCCCACCTGCGGCAAAAAAGACCGCCATAACCGCCAAGAGCGCCAGCGCAAGCTGCGGGCTCATGCGTAATCCGTGAAACTCTTTTTGAAAGCCTCCCGGATTGTACAGTGTCGCCTGCCACCAGCGAGCAATAACAATACTGATCACCGTTGTCATCGCCTGAACAATGCCAAATACACCGGCCACCAGGACGCTGTCTATCTTAAATCCCGCCAGCATCACATTCTGGTTATTTCCCTGCTTGGTCAGCTCATTCTGGATTTCTAATATGAACCCGTTATAAGCCTCAGCATAGGCATCAACATAATCTGTGAGCAATGTCAGCAACACAGTGCTGGTAATAAAACCGACCACCACCACCGCAATAAGCGCTGGTCGCCAGGAAACTGTCCAACGCAAGAGTGCTGCGGCCATCGCCGTTCCCAGCAATGTTGCCATGGGCATGATTTCATTGAACCACATCCATCCAGCTGCAGGCAGGCTGGCCCAAAGCAGTACAAGCACACCTTCCTGCCACCCTTTACGCAGGGTAACCAGTCCAACGGCTGCTGCTCCCAGCCAATAAAAATAAATCGTGCAGACGCCTAAAACCGCTACGATAATAGCCTGGCGACGCCCGCTAACAATAAATTCTGCTAATGGGCGCATAATCAATAATGCTGCTTCAGTCGATTAATCGTGTTGATCAGTGTAAGGCAGCAATGCAATAAACCGTGCACGCTTGATAGCAGTAGCCAACTGGCGTTGGTATTTTGCTTTAGTGCCAGTAATACGACTGGGTACAATTTTGCCTGTTTCTGAAACATAGGCTTTCAAGGTGTCCAGATCTTTATAATCGATCTCTTTAACACCTTCAGCGGTAAAACGGCAAAACTTGCGTCGACGAAAAAAACGAGCCATGGGAAATTCCTCACCTATTCAATAATTTGACAAATCGGTTTATCGATTGCCTGGGGTTTAGCTGGGTTCAGGCGCTGAGTCGGCCTGAGCGCCTGCATCCCCTTGGGTTTCAGAGGTGGTTTCCTCATTCAATTTTTCTGACTTGGGTGCTTCACTGCCATTGTCAGCGTCAGTGCTCGACGGTCTTCCAGCACCCTCTTTATCCTGATGGCTACTGCGACGTTCACGACTTTCCTTTTCCTGCTTCATAATGGGTGACTCATCTGTCACGGCATCGTCACGACGCATAATCAGATTACGTAGCACCGCATCGTTGTAGCGGAAGTTGGTTTCCAATTCATCATGAGCACTCTGACTCATTTCAACATTCATCAGCACATAATGCGCTTTATGAATTTTGTTGATGGGATAAGCCAGTTGGCGACGACCCCAGTCTTCCAGGCGATGGATACTACCACCTTCGCCCTCAATCAGCTTGGTGTAACGATCGATCATTGCAGGAACTTGTTCGCTCTGGTCCGGATGGACCATAAAGACAATCTCGTAGTGGCGCATTGCTGCTCCTCATGGGTTAAAAGCCTTCCGACTAGTTACGGTAAGGCAAGGAGTAAAAACCTAAGTTTTCGTGGACGGCGAATTCTAGTGGAGCCAAGCGGCGGATGCAAGCAAAAACTGTATACTATCACGCCTTTATCTCATCATTTAAATTTACCTCATCATTTAAACAAGCATTTAAAGGCTTCGCTGGCGCTGCGCTTCAAACAAACAAACCCCGCTGGCAACCGAGACATTCAAACTGCTGATAAGACCACCCATGGGAATACTAAGCAGATAATCACAATTCTCTCGCGTCAAACGCCGCATACCCTTGCCTTCAGCCCCCATTACCAACGCCAACGGGCCAGTGAGATCTGCCTGATAGAGTGATTGCTGCGCTTCTCCGGCCGCACCTGCAACCCAAACACCCCTTTTTTGTAATTGCCCCAATAATTGCACCAGATTGGATACTGTCACCAAGGGCAATATTTCAGCAGCGCCACAAGCGACTTTTCTTACTGTCGCGTTGAGCCCAGCCGATTTGTGCTTTGGAATAACTAGGGCATGCGCGCCAGCTGCTTCGGCTGTTCGCAGGCAGGCGCCCAGATTATGGGGATCGGTCACATTATCAAGAATCAATAATAAGGCAGGCTCATCAAGTCGATCCAGTAATGCAAACAGCTCATTCCTGGATACCGTATGGCTGGGACTGCAGTAGGCAATCACCCCCTGATGATTACCATCACATAACTCATCCAATTCAGTCTTGGTTAGCCATTGCACAGGTATCGAGGTATCGGTCAAGGCCAGCAGATCCTGCAGGCGCTTATCCGCACG
>PIVM01000999.1 GCA_003353945.1 Gammaproteobacteria bacterium | reverse complement strand
AAATTTTTTATATAAAAGGTGCTGTTCAAGAACTTCTCTCCACATATGCTCAATTCTTCTCAAGGTTCATCTACATTGATCAAGAATTACACATCATTCAGAACATGTCTCAGCAGGAGGGGGAAGATAGAAAGAGGAAGATGACACCAGAGGCATCAGGAGGTGCCTTTGCAAACTGGAGGGAGTCAACATCAAAGAAGTCAAGGATTGAACAGGGGGAGTCCAGCGATTCGTCCTGCTGGACCACCCCACCATCTGCTGAGGGTGCACCATCACATGCTGTTGGTGGTGTTGATGGTGATGGTGGTTTGTATCCTTGTATCCTTGATGGTGCCGGAGCAAGATCCTACCCACCCTTCCCACGTGTTGGCCCCAACAAGCAAATCCTCTGGCAGGCTGAGGAGGAGGTAATGGCTGAATGGCTCAAGAAGCATCCACTGTTGTTTGACCCTGACAATGAAGAATTTGGCAACACCACACTGAAGTCAAGACTGTGGGAAGACCAGGCCGTGGTGATGCGGGTGCCAGTTGAATATCAACAGAGATGGTGGAGGTCAAACCGAGCTTCCTATGGAAGGGTGTTGGCCAGGTCTGGGGATGCCAACAGGCAGGATAGCCACCATACCCGGT
>PIVM01000998.1 GCA_003353945.1 Gammaproteobacteria bacterium | reverse complement strand
GATAACTTTTACTTTCAAACAACTTTTCTACAAATTCCAAAGACCTAATAATCTGTAGCTTATACTCCGTATTTTCATAATCATTATCATCACTCAACGATTTAATCTCATCTTCCAAGATATAATAATCTTCCTCCAACCTCTTCTCAAATCCTTTCACAATAGATGGAGGAAAATGGGATATTATACTAGGATAAGACTTTTCTGTCTCCTTTACAGTATTCAAACAAGAGGTAACTTCTCTCGCATATTTTAACAAATTAGCATCCTTCGAATTATCATTTCCTTCCATTATTTTATTGTGACAAGACAATATTTTTTTATTTAAAAACTCTCCATAGCTCTTCAAATAATTATCTAAGTCAAGTTTTCTAGTAGAAGCCTTATTTTTTACCGATCCACATGTACAAGACATACATGCTTCCAAATATTTCAAATAAAGATCAATTTTTTTACAATCAAGAACATGCACATCCCTATTATCTGCAAAATTAACATTATTATTTTTCCATTCATCACCATCATTCCCTATCTCCGTGCCAGCTACTAAATTTTCTTGCAATTTACAAAATACCCCTATTTCTTCAAGTACCCTACCAACCCTTTCTGTAAAACTTGTTTCCGCACTAT
>PIVM01000997.1 GCA_003353945.1 Gammaproteobacteria bacterium | reverse complement strand
CGCCGCGTCCAAGAACGCGTTCGCAACTTGGTAGACGAAGTGCACAAGAAGCTAACGTTGTGGCTCTGTCACCACCATCGCGTGGTGTTGCTGCCCAAGTTTGATTCGGCCAAGATGGCTCAACGGGCGAAACGAAAATTGAGTTCGAAAGGAGCGAGACAGATGTTGACGTGGTCTCACTATCGCTTCCGAGAACGCCTACTGAGCCGCGCCCGCGAGTTTGCAGACCGATGCAAGGTCATTATATGTGACGAGGCGTACACCAGTAAGACGTGTACGATGTGCGGTTGGTTGCACCCGAGCCTAGGCGCAAGCAAGACCTTCACGTGTGGACGTTGTGGTCAAGTGAGCGACCGGGACGCCAACGGTGCTCGCAACGTCCTGCTGCGCTACCTGAGCCTAAACCTCAAGCCCCCCGAGACACCCACCTGTCTCTGATAGGGCCAAACCAACGCGGTCGGTGTCCTCACTTCGGTGTGGGTACTGACCTTTGAGTCTTACCTCCTCTGTGATTGGTGACATTTCCAGGACTAAAGCTCTGGGAGTCAACGGTTGCAGTGCAGTGTGTGGAATTTGTTGGTATTTGTTAGCTTTTGCTGGCAATTACATAGCAATTTCACATTTCTATGTA
>PIVM01000995.1 GCA_003353945.1 Gammaproteobacteria bacterium | reverse complement strand
CTAATCCTACACCCCCACCCCAGCCCCGACCCTTGCCCCTGCCCTGCATAACGATTTTCTTATAACTCTAGCTTCCTATCCTAGCCTGTAAATACCCGTAGTACCCTATACCCTATACCCTATACCCTATACCCTACCCTATGCCCACACTATACAGGGGAAACCTAGGGTAAGTATGGCGATAGTGCTACTGGCCGGTCACCCACCACAGACATTCCGTATTTTGATACTTTTAAAACACACACACACACACACGCCATATGCTGGGATGGTGACACACTCGGAAACAGCCATCTTCACACACAAGACACACACACACTTAATCGAGATAGCTACGATACAAATGTACCATCGACCACTTCATACAGTCTTTGAACACATATAAAACACTCATCAACCCCAGATATCGGGTGAAACAACTCGAATGCCACCGTCAGTGTTTACTAGCTTGCACTCATTACATGACAAACATGCACTCACCAAAGCAACTCGACGATACACACATGCACCATCTACCACTTCATACAGTCTTTGAACAGATATAAAACACTCATCAACGCCAGAGACCAGGTCAAAGAACTCTAGTACCATTGTCAGAGCTTAACTCCAAACGCCAAAGACATGACACACATG
>PIVM01000994.1 GCA_003353945.1 Gammaproteobacteria bacterium | reverse complement strand
AATAAACAAAAAATAAACAAAAAACCAATCACAAATCACAAATAAATAATGTAAAAACAAATCACAAATAAACAAAAAACCAAAAAATAAATAAATAATGTAAAAATTAAATAAATAATGGCAATTTTACAAATTTTGACAAAATCATTAAAAAAATCATTTTTATAAATTGCCAATATTGCCAAAAATCATTAATGATATAATTTTTAATGATTTCACCATGATATCATTTACGGCTTGTTAGTCATGTGATCATATATAGATATGATCAAATTTCTATGTACACATATATGTAGTCATGTGATCATATCATAAATATGATCAAAATTTCTATGTACAGATATATATAGTCATGTGATCATATATATAGATATGATCAAAATTTCTATGTACACATATATGTACTCATGTGATCATATATATGATTAAAAAAAAATTATGAAAGGAAGAAGCAACTACACAATGAAGCATAGCCAGCAAGTCAGACAGACAGGACAACCAGCCAGCCAGACAGGCAGACAGCCAGCCTGGTAGCCAGACAGACAGTGCTAGAAAATAAGCGATCTCTCGTGTCACGCGGATTTACAGGTTTTTGCTAAATAGAAAAAAAAACAAAAAATAATTTATAAAAATT
>PIVM01000993.1 GCA_003353945.1 Gammaproteobacteria bacterium | reverse complement strand
CCTGGTGGGCTTTGTGACACCTGGGAGTGTGGACGCATCTGCTGTTAAGACCGGTGCTTCCAAGGTGCTGCCCCCTTACATGGTCCCTTCTGTGGTGCTTTCAGTGGACTTCATCCCAAGCACACTCCCTGGCAAAGCAGATCAGCGTGCCCTTCTTAGTCTCTTGGTTGAGAGTAAAGCCGCACACAGAAATGGTGGCATCGGAAGCTCTCTTGGGAAACACGTGGTCCCCAATTCCCCACTTGAGGAATCGGTCCTTGCAATATATCGAAGAGAACTCAAGAGTGAGGGTTTTGGGATGGGCAGTGGCTTTATTGAAAATGGTGGAGACTCTCTCAAGGCTGTTCGCATTGTTGCTTCTCTCCGCGCGCTTCATGACAAACACCCTGAGTTACAGACAGACAAGGGCTTCTCAACCTTGTCGGTTTCCGATATATTGCAGCAGCCTACACCTGGTGTCCTGTTACAATCTTGCATCGGATGTTCATCGACCATACAACCGTTGAACCCAAGGATGCCCATTGTACCTCGACCAACTGAGATGAGGCTTCAGGCCCCTGCATCTTTCCAGCAGACATCCATGTACACAGGAGAGCACATGGCGGCACCTCAGACGCATTCAGATTATACTGTGC
>PIVM01000992.1 GCA_003353945.1 Gammaproteobacteria bacterium | reverse complement strand
CTGGCAATGGCTGCAAGTGTGCATCTAGTACGTAGTAGGTAACATAAGGTAAGGGAAACCCGATAATGTTGGAAGATGCATGCTCTGTGCTCTCATCAAACTCCAGTGCAGTGCAAGAGGCAGTAGTCTCTGTGGGGCCATACCCAATCACAAAGTGCTTGACTTTGTCCCGCCACATATCCAGCTGGTGCTGCAGCACACACTCTCCACTAAGAACAATGCACACCACTGATGGGAGGTTACAGTTGACAACAAGCTCAAAGAGTGATGGAGTCATTTTGAGGTGTGTGATCTGCAAAACATATCAAGCATCAGACAAACAATTGAATAACAAGCAGCATGTGTGTAATATCCCTAAAATATCAAGTCTGTCATCTCACTTTTTCTGTGCTAATGAGTAGCTCTAGCTCATCCAGCAATGCGCGCTTTGAAGCAAGCACCAGAGTAGCACCCATTGACAAGGTGGGGAATTGAATGCTATAGCTCATATCAAAGGTCATGGAGCTCGAGAGCAAGAATCGGCTCCCTGGACCCAGGCCCTTGAACATACACAACATCCCATGCTGAATGAAACAAGACATATTCACATGCTCTATCACCACGCCTTTGGGCTTTCCTGTTGTACCCGAGAGATCG
>PIVM01000991.1 GCA_003353945.1 Gammaproteobacteria bacterium | reverse complement strand
CAAAAAGCATTGAATGAGGTAGCAAGAAAATTTGAGAGAAAAGATGTTCATGTACCTGCACATTGGGGTAGAATTAAAGAAATGGGATTATTGCAAAATCTAGGCGGTGCTAAACCAACGGGGCTTACCTATTTTGCACACCTTACTATCCAAGAGTGGTTAGCAGCACACTATATAGCCAATCTTTTCTATTGCCCTGTCAATGAAGGATCTCCTTTAAAAGTGATTAGAGATGGTAAGTATAACTCTAGATATAAGGTTATGCTACCTTTTGTTGCTGGGATATTATACAACAACATAGATACTGGCTTTGACCCTGAGGGCGAAGGTCTAGCTCTTTTTTGGCGTTTGTTAGATAGCAAGCCTAGAGAATTGTCAGGTATTCATCATGCTATGATTGCGTTGCACTGTCTGGAGGCATGCAAAGCAGATACTTCTAATAGGTTGCCAGCTAGTCTAAGAAACCAGCACAAGGCTATTTTAGTAAATGCCAGAGACTGGATTTGCGGATTTTTAGAAGATAAAAATAAAGGTATAAAGTATGGTTATAGCTGGGAGGAAAAGATATTATTTCCGTTGTGTCAGCCTATAGAAGGAAATTTACAAAGTTGTAATGCTGTTTTATCGCATCATATT
>PIVM01000990.1 GCA_003353945.1 Gammaproteobacteria bacterium | reverse complement strand
ACCGGAACAGGTGAGTTGTGTATGACTAATAGTGCATAACCGACTCAGGAATGTTGCCATTCGTGAACAAACGAGACGTTACACAAATAGTGTGTAACTGACAGATAGGATTCTGTTGGCCATCCATTTTCTTATTCACTCTTCGCAGATCCTAAGGAAGGATAGTAACATAGTAAATAATACTAATTGTTTAACTACTACACTACTCGTCACTCGTGTAGTGGTTGGCGGTTGGAAGAAGAGCCTCGTATCATCGATCCAGGTACGAGAACCGCGACAGTAAGTTGTTTAGAAACTAGTAGAATGGCAACATAACAAGTTTCCTTTGTTAGCTAGGGGGACGTGTGCTCCTGTAGATGAGGAACTTGTGTTGCTAAAGAGATAGGCACAGGAATATGTTGAACGTTACATATGCTCCTATAGAAACATAGTAGATAAGTAGTTTTGGGAGATCTCTCATCACTCTTGAGGTGTTCTAAGCAAGTACCATAACTTGATGAATAGAGCTATTTATTCATCCACTACACTACTTGTCATTCGTGTGGTGGTTGGCGGTTGGAAGAGTCTCGTATTAATGATCCAGATACGATAATCGCGACAGTTACATTGAAAAGTTGGCTAGATTGCAGCAAGGAGA
>PIVM01000989.1 GCA_003353945.1 Gammaproteobacteria bacterium | reverse complement strand
GCCGCGGAAAAAATAAATTATCCAATTACGCTTGCTTCCTGCTCCCTCACCTTCGTTGTTCAAATGCTTACATATTCCAATATGCTCCCATTTGAACGCCTCGGTGAGAAAGCATGATTGTGCGCCTAATTGGAAAATTTATTATTTCCGAGGCCCTAACTTCGTTTCATGCAATGCGGGCATTGATTACTAATTTTCTTCCCGTTGCTCTAACCGTTGGTCTTTCGTTTTATCCATGGAATTTCCTATAAGCCTTTTCTGTTATTACTCGAAATCAGTTTTTCTGTAAGTGTGGTTCCATTTCGAGCTAATACTTATCAGGTGAACGTTCTACACTTATCAGAAGCTTGCTCGAAAATAATCCTTATGCAATCAACCCAAAAGCTAAATCAGTGGATTAACCGACTCAATAAAGAGGAATTGCCCGCGTTTGCCCATACCGCTCGTAGTATGGCATCTACTTCTACCAATAATGATAGTTCCGCCAATGATTTGGCTAATGCAATATTGAAAGACAGTGTGAGTGCGATCACACTATCTGATGGAGCTCTAATCAAGCTAACTGATGGAGACATCCATCGCAGCACAGTCTAATTTACCCTCCACAAGCTTGCGCTGCCCAGCGGCGTTAAGCGTT
>PIVM01000988.1 GCA_003353945.1 Gammaproteobacteria bacterium | reverse complement strand
GGAAGTGGTGACAGGAGACCAGGATCAGTACCAGCCGGGTATACATTATCTGTAGTGACTTTCAGCTTAGTGCTGTCAATCTTGAGGAATCCACCATCAAGTACCAAGGCACCATTTGGTTTGGTTTTGATCTGCATACAAGCTGCATCGCCAGAACCGATAATTTCAAGTCCCCCTTTAGCACACACCTTCATACCAGTACCACCACCTCCACCAATAGGAACCACATGGCTCCCATAGCGACCGAGAGGGACGGTAAATTCAGTGCAGTCTCCATAGTCAATCTCTTCATACCCAGGATCATCTTCCGCTGATACAGGTACTACATGTGAGTTATAGCGACCATCTTCAATGTCTTCAATGTTACCCTCACAATCTTCGGAGGTGATTCGTTTAGTCATCGTTTATAAAGTCTATTTTGTACAAGTTCGGGATCTACCTTAGGCATTAAGTTAGCTAACTTATCCAAGGGATTCCCTTCTATTTGGACACCAGTGATGTCGTTATTCTTGAGCCAATCACAGGCTGCTTTTAAATCTTGGGTAGAGGCCTCCCCCGATTTGATACGGGAGAGGAACTCTGTTGTTACTAGATTATGCAGCTCACTGAATTGGTCTTCAGTAGCTTTCTTTTTCAT
>PIVM01000987.1 GCA_003353945.1 Gammaproteobacteria bacterium | reverse complement strand
GACATCACTTCCGGTCTGCTGGAGTTACTTCCGGTCATTATGACATCACTTCCGGCCATTATGACATCACTTCCGGTCATTATGACATCACTTCCGGCCATTATGACATCACTTCCGGTCTGCTGGAGTCACTTCCGGTCATTATGATATCACTTCCGGTCATTATGATATCACTTCCGGTCATTATGACATCATTTCCAGCCAGTATGGGATCACTTCCGGTCTGCTGGAGTTACTTCCGGTCACTTCTGGTCATTATGACATCACTTCCGGTCATTATGACATCACTTCCCCTGGCTTTTTGCTATTATGAGGTCACTTCCTGTCATCAGGAGTGACTTCCTGTTAACAGCAGACCATTTTCGGTCACTATGGCATCAATTTCTGGTCTTATGGAGTCATTTACAGTTGAAAATAGGCTACTTCCTGTTATTATGAGGTCACTTCCTGTTCCCTAGAGTCACTTCCTGTTTACAGTAGAGCACTTCCGGTTACAATAGAGCACTTCCGGTCACTATGACATCACTTTCTGGTCATCTAGACACACTTCCTGTTGAAAATAGGCTACTTCCTGTTATTATGAGGTCACTTCCTGTCTCCATATTCACTTCCTGTTTACAACAGAGCACTTCTGGTCA
>PIVM01000142.1 GCA_003353945.1 Gammaproteobacteria bacterium | reverse complement strand
CTCGATTCGAGTTTTTTTAAGAGAGTTGTATTTTTCATAGGCCGACAGCCTAATAAGGCTATCGGCCTTTGTCAATACTTTTCCACCAGATATCGAGAAATATCAAACGCATTGACAAAAGCGTCAATAAAAGTAAGAAAAATAAATTGGTGGATAGTGAAAACAAGGGAGATAAGGGATAAAATATCTCACTGCAAATTAGGAAGAACTGTTTTTAGAGGAGAGGGGGCTAGAAGTCCGATTGAGACATAATATGTCAATTTACCCTGTGAACGGTTACTGCTAATGTCTATGTTGTCATTATTGATCGCAAGATTGATGAATCTGCTTTACATTAGGGGTCATCATGGTACTAACGGTCGATGGTTTAACTCACCAGTAAAATTGTCAACGTATAACTATGGAGTATTTCGGACATTTTGTTATATGCCATTAATCGTCACTGAATTTCCATAATGCTTACCTAATTTCACTGCGGTTGGTTGTATTCAGCTTTTATTGATGACTATCATCAGGCCAATAGCTTTGCTCGATACTATCCAGCCGAGTAAACCGTTTTTCTGCCAATTTGCTTGAGTCGTATAGTTTTGAATTCGCCCATCTGGTTACTGAGCCAAGTAATATTGGTTCTCGTCTCAGTGCTTGGAAGCCTCCATCAGGCCAGAATTCGTTGAGCTGTTGACTATACTGAACTAAACATCGTTGTAATTCAAGATGGTTAGATGTAGTAACACCACCGTGATATTGATGAAATGAACCTTCTCCTGGTAGGACGAACAGTTGAGTATTTGGGATCAAGCCCAAACTTCGATACATGTGCAAGTTAATGCTACCGCCACCGGGAAGGTTAAACCGCTCATCAGCAAAGCCAATCTTTTCAAAGTTGTGAAGGGAACTAAATAAACAGTTGCATTCAAACATGGGTTGCAGATATCCGCGTCGGTTAGCATTACTAAACGTTGATATAGTAAAGAGTTTGTATCCGTTGTTTTGCCAGTTAATAGTAGCCAATAACTGCTCGTCCTGTTCGAATCTATAGTTTTTATCATTAAGGTGTTGTTCTTGTTTTCCAATGTGATATCCGGGAACAGCGACAATCGAATTTTCGTTAATCCGATGTGCCATTAGTGCGTACTCCATTATGCGAGGCGTCATCATGCGGGCGCCGTCAATCATCAGGCCTAAGAATTTTCCGCGGCATAGCTCGAAGCCAAAATTAATCGCTGGAACAGGAGTATTTGCATTTTCTGGTCGTCGAAAATACCGAAAGTTTTCGCTAAGGTTGTCGATCACTTCATTAGCGAGATTATCATCAGATTCATTTTCGACTACGATCACTTCGTAATCAGATGGTTTTACATTACGTTGGTAGCGCGGTGATAACGTGTGCAGGGTATTAGCCAGTTGCTTGGCCATACGATATCCAACGACCAAAATGGAAAGTAGAGGTTTCACCTTATTGTTATTCACATTTCAACTCTCAATTGCCTGATGATTTTTATTCGTAGTAATGCATCGAGTCTTCATTGCATTATGTGTTGATTCTTTAATAAATTGATAAGCAGGTGGAGTGATTTCACCAAATACCGTGGGTTTAAATTTTGGCGGAGAAAACTTACTGCCTCGCAAAGCAATATACTGATCCCGCTGCGCTTTCATCAGTTGTTCGCGGTCGTATGCAGTTTTGCCGCTGGTTGTGACTCCTCCATAAAATTGGTGAAAGGTACCTTCGCCTGCTAATACTGCTGGTTGCCATGAGTTATCCAGACATGCAGCACGTAGTCTAGCAAGCCATGGTACCAAGAGTAAGATAGTGTGAGCTGAATATAGCGATATAATAACAGGACTGTATAAAAAATGATCGGCTGTTAAGATTTTCGTCTTCCCGATCATTAGTATATGCTTCTTCAGCACTATGTTTGTTCTAGCGTAAATTTTCTTAATGGTGAATCTTGGTCGCTATATTATTAATCGAAAGAAGGTGTGAGTGAATGTAGTTAGATTTTGATGGCAGGTCAATTCGTTCATAAACTATAACAAAATTATTTATATTCAAGGCATGCCGATATCGATCTGATAATCGTGTATCACTACCTAGTGATGCTGCAATTGAGCTAGGATTGCGTGCAACAAAATTATTAATAATGATCAATTCGGGTTGCTGGTCAAATATATGGTCCACGGCCTTTTTCTTATTCCAGGACATATCGATATCCAATGAATGTAGGTTTGTTAATGCATCGTATCCGGATTTGTAGAGGCTAAGTATTGGTTTGTGCTCTGCTCTTTCATTGAAGAGCATATGGCCTATTGATTTGTTTAGCAGCCCAAAGGAGTCTATGAAACGTTTGTCTCTTCCAGCAAACCAGGGTGTTTGCCCCATTTGATCATAAACAATAGTAATTCCCTTTGGGTAATTATCTGCTATGAACTTCCCTACCAATGCTTGATAGTTAATGTCTAAAGGATCGCGTAGATCATTTGCTAACCTAATGGCCGTTGTATTTGTCGTTTGATGAGCGTTTATTGCTGTCCAGTAATCCAGCAACCCCAATTCTGTGTTTTGAATGGCCTGCCAGTGTCGCTGAATTGGATTGGGAGTTTCTTTAGTAAATCTTTTTGCGCTAGGGCTACAAAAAGTTTGCCAGGTAAAGACGGCTAATAATGGTATAGCCACAACCCACTTAAATTTACCTAAAAAATGGCTATAGGTGTCAAAGCCTTTTGCTGCAAAAATATAAATAAAAGGCAGTGCCGATATCAAACTCCGATTATGTGGTTTTTGATCTTCACCCATGAAAGCCCACAGCACAGTAACCATCAGAAAAGTTAACAAAAAAACAAACTGACGTTGCCAAACATGCTTGATAAAAAATGCAGGAAGTGACGCTAATACAATTATCCATATCCCGGTACGATAAAAATAGCTACTAAAAGCACTCCATCCGTTATCTATACTTCCCCTCATTTTTATGTAAAACGCATGCGGCACTAAATCGTAAAAATAATTAAAACGAACTATCTCGATAAACAAGAAGCCAGCAGAAAAATATAATATACCTTTGTACCACGTATCATCCTCGCGCTGCATAAAAGCTACCGGTGTCATCGCCAATACAAGAAAAATTCCCTCGGGGCGTGACAAGACGAGAAGTAGAGCGGGAAGGTACCACCAACGTCTCAGTTTTGGAGTAATACAAAACCAAAAGCACAACAAAACTACAGATAGAAACAATGATGTTTCCAAACCTCTTTGTGCCCAACAATAAAAAGGCGCACTGCCCAATAGTAAGAGAGGTGGCATGCATGCTAAATAAGGATTCTTGATAAATACGCGAGTAACCATATAAGATAGAAGCAGCGCAAGACAGGCAAAAGAAATTCCAAGAACTTTGGCAAATATTGTGATGTCTCGGGTGAAGGGATATGCTATTGCCAAAATACATTGATATATGAAGCTACTGCCGGCTTCAATTTTTTCATCTCCGGGATTAAATACATAGCCGTAACCATCAGCCAAATTGGCGGCAATACGAAAATAAATATAGGCATCTTCTTCAATTTGATTGAAAGTGATAGCGCTGATGAATAGGTAGAGTATGATGATGGCGCTAAGTAAGGCCCAAGGTGAAAAAACTACAGTAAACGACGATTTCATATTTTTATTTCGATATGATGGAGTAGAAATTTGATAAAGCGAAGCTATTTTACTTTATTGCATGAATTATTATCAGGCTGATGAGGTGTTTTGGCAGAGTGTCTGATAAACGGCAACGCATTATCTAGGATTTTGCCGAGCATAATAGGCCTCCTAGCCGGGTTTTGGTACGCTGCATTGCGAATATCATAATATTGATTAAGGTGTTCTAACATTTGCTTTTTTCGCTTATCATCTGAATCATCTGTTGTGGCTCCACCGTGAAATTGATGGAAAGTGCCTTCTCCTGGCAATAAAAATAAATCACAATCTGGATATTCCAGTGCACGTTTATAGAGATCGAGATTTACCAATCCGCCGCCTTTTGTAGTAAAGCTTGTGTTCAGGCCACCGATTTTATCCCAAATACTTCTTGGCAGTGTTAAACAGTTGCTTTCTGAAATAGGTTTAAAATAGCCGCCACCACATGATGCGCTGAAAACGCTGATGTCAAACAATCTGTACCCATCATTGGGCCATTGAATTTTTTCGAGAAGCATTTTTTCCTGGTTTTCGTCATAGCCATTTTTTACAGCGTGTTGCTGCAGTTCACTCCCTAAGTGATAGCCGGGTACTGATACAATCGCTTTTTGCGAAAAATTCTGTGCTAGCAAGGTGTATTGGATCATGCCTGGGGTGATAAGCCTTGCGCCATCTATCATGATGCAAACGGATTGGCCTTTGGCTTTTGATGCACCAAAATTAGCAGCGTTAACTGGTGTTGGTTGCTTTTCTTCGCGAAAAAAATAATGGAAATTATTGCCATATTTTTTTATAGCTCTGCCGTCAAATAAGTCATCAGATTCATTTTCAACAACAATGACTTCGTACTGATTGTTGGTTACACCCAGCTGATATGCAGAAGAGAGCGAGTACAGAGTGTTTTCTGCTTGGCGTCTCATTTTATATATGACTAGGATGATCGACAATAAGGGGCGATCTAGATTGGTAGCGATATTTGGAGGCGCTTGGAGGCTTTTTATTGTGGATTCATATCTTTTCAGGCTGATCGGCCTGACTTCTTCAAGAGGGCGTAACCTTTTTTCTATTTTGGTATGTTTCTTTTTTAAACGTGAGAAAAAAGAAACAATGGCGTCAGTCTTCTTGGTCATTTTGGAATTAGTGCCTGTCTTGCTTATTATGACTGAATTTTTGAAGCGTTCGATAATTTTTGAAGCTTCCGATATAGCCGAGCGATTTTCCACGGCAATTTGTTGGCCATATCGCCAGATTGCGTCTTTAGTTCTGAGGTAAAAAATCGCTCGTCCATGGGTAATGCCCCAAGACCTAGATCTGATAATGCTTGCTCGAGCTTGTCATGAAATTTCTGTTCGGACCAGTCGAAGCAGAGAATCGGAAAATGGTGTTTTTTATGTTCAGCTAGGAGGCGTTTGTTATAGTGGTGCCATAGCCTATATGCTTGATCTTTAGTAATCTTACTACGTTTATACAAAGAGTTAGCAACGGCATCTGGGTGGCGAAATATACCTATATACTGTATTTTTTCGTCGGCAATATGCTGCCACCCCTCGATAGTCAAAAGGGTTCTGGGATCTTTAAATCCCCATATCGTTTGTTCGCTATAGTCTGCTAAAATTTGTTTGGCGATCTCAATGTGTTCGGGTTGCCATTTGATTCTAGAAGGTGGATTATCCCAGCTGCCATTGTTTGCTAGAAGGATCTTGTCATGCAAACCTACTATATCGGCGTTCTCTCGATTACCGCGCTTGTTATGAGGGTTCCAAGTATGATGCTTCCCGAGAAATAAACCGCATTTTTGTAGAGAACCCGTAAGGCAACTGGTTCCACTGCGGTGCATGCCTAAAATGACGATCATTTTATTAGGCATAGAAATGTCACTAATTGGGCTCATCTTTGATAGTCTATTATTCATTTCGAGGTAAATGGCCAGCGATTTTATCAGTTGCACAATGCAATTACAGTCCATAATCTGTTAATCAAGGAAATCTGACCAATAATGGTCGGTATATGATCGATATCGTCAGTGGTCTTATTCTTATTATTGATGAAGACAGTTTGGTGTAAATGTTGAGTTATAGGCAGATGTGGTAGGATTGATGTAGATGCTTGTATAACTAGATGCAGCGTGTCAACGGTAATATTTTTAGGATAACTTGGACTTATGAGATTAACTGTTTCCATCGTTACGTACAGATCAGATCCTGTGCTCTTTGCTGGAACCTTGCACTCGCTGTCCAAGGCAATTGACTATGCCAAGTCACGGCTTGAAGCCCTTAGTTGTGGGCTTTATATCATCGAAAATGAGCATGTAGAACAGTGCAACCTATTGCAGGCTGAACGGTTTTTAAAAGAAAGCAATGCCGATGTGTTTGATGAGGTCATGGTTAAGGCCTTGGGTGACAACCTCGGTTATGGTCGAGGTCATAATGTGGCCTTGTTCGACACCCATTCTGATTACCACCTTGTTCTTAATCCCGATGTTTCTCTTGAAGCGGACTCAATCTACGAGGGTCTCAAATATATGTCTGATCGGGATGGTGTCGCCTTAGTCAGCCCAGGTGCAGTTGATGGAGCCGGAACGCCCCTCTATCTATGCAAGCGCTTTCCCAGAATTTTTGATCTGCTGCTGCGGGGCTTTGGTATGCCATGGCTCAAGCGAACCTTTCAGTTACGCCTGTCAAAATATGAGATGCATGAACTGTCCGGTGTCATGGGGCCGGTAGAGGGTGTCGATATTGTTAGTGGTTGTTGTATATTGATATCGACCCAAAAATTTATCGACGTAGGAGGTTTCGATAAGAGCTTTTTTCTCTATTTTGAGGACTTCGATTTGTCACTTCGCATTGGCCAAGTTGGCAAACTTGTATTCCTTCCTTCGATGAAAGTTGTGCATTATGGGGGTTATGCCGCTAAAAAGGGGCTAAGACATATCGCGCTGTTCGTGGATTCGGCTCTAAAATTTTATTGCCGTTATGGATGGTGCTGGTACTAAACGAGCTGGAAATATCAACACGTTTTTTATCTGTAAGGAAATTTTGCACGCCAATTAGGTTATAATTCTCCATTGATTATTTGGGGCAACTACTCATGAACAAACAACAACTCGTCATCTTTGACACCACCCTCCGAGACGGCGAACAAAGCCCCGGTGCCTCCATGACCAAGGAGGAAAAGGTCCGGATTGCCAAAATCCTGGAAAAAATGCGGGTCGATGTGATTGAAGCTGGCTTTGCCATCGCCAGCCCAGGGGATTTCGAGGCAATTAAAGCCGTTGCAGAGACAGTCAAAGACAGCACGATTTGCAGTTTGGCGCGGGCTAACAAAAAGGATATCGAGCGTGCAGGCGAGGCGCTGAAACCGGCAAATTCCAGTCGTATTCATACGTTTATTGCCACCTCGCCAATCCATATGGAATACAAACTGCGTATGACACCTGATCAGGTGGTTGATTATGCGGTTTCTGCGGTGAAACATGCTCGTAACTATACTGATAACGTCGAATTTTCCTGTGAAGACGCCAGCCGTACGGAGTTTGAATTTATGTGCCGGATAGTTGAGGCAGCCATCAATGCCGGCGCCAATACCATCAATATTCCAGACACTGTGGGTTATGGAGAACCAGGGCAGTTTGGTGAAACTGTCGGGCGTTTGATCGAAAATGTACCGAATTCAGACAAGGCGATTTTTTCAGTACATTGCCATAATGACCTGGGTTTGGCGGTTGCCAATTCACTGTCTGCCGTGATGCATGGTGCCCGCCAGGTTGAATGCACTATCAATGGCCTGGGTGAACGTGCCGGTAATGCCTCATTGGAAGAAATCGTGATGGCAGTGAAGACGCGGCACGATCTTTTTCCGGTAGAAACAAGTGTACAAAGTGAACATATTGTTCCTGCCTCGCGGCTGGTTTCCACCATTACGGGGTTTCCGGTGCAGCCTAATAAAGCAATCGTGGGCGCCAATGCCTTTGCCCATGAGGCAGGTATTCACCAGGATGGCGTATTAAAGCGTCGTGAAACCTATGAAATTATGCGGGCGCAGGATGTGGGTTGGCACGCCAACAAGCTGGTGCTGGGCAAACATTCGGGTCGGGCGGCATTTAAAGCACGGTTGGAGGCATTGGGCATCAAGTTTGAGGATGATGATGCATTGAATGCGGCCTTTGCTCGTTTCAAGGAGTTGGCAGATAAAAAGCATGAAATCTTTGATGAAGATCTGCAGGCGTTAGTATCAGATGTGTCTGCTAGCACTGCGCCTGAAAAGTATGGCTTGGTTTCTCTAGAGGCGATTTCAAAAACGGGTGACAAACCACAAGCCTCACTGGTGATTGCGGTGGATGGTGAGGACCATGCGGTGTCTTCCGACGGTGATGGGCCTGTAGATGCGGCCTTCAGAGCATTGGAAGAATTAGCGCAAAGTGGTGCCAAGTTAAAGCTTTATTCGGTCAACGCGATTACAAGTGGTACGGATTCCCAGGGCGAGGTTACCGTGCGATTGGAGCGTGAAGGGATTATTGTGAACGGTTCCGGTGCGGATACCGATATTGTTGTTGCGTCGGTCAAAGCCTATATTAATGCACTTAACATTCTTGAATCCGGTATGGTTAAGGCGCATCCGCAGCTTGAAGGGGTATAGGCTGGTAAACGGGAACTACCGAAGAGGTTGGTGCGTAATATGAACCAATGGCAACGCCAGCAATACCTGCAAGCAATGGGTGTGGATCTTCTTGTCCCTCGCTTGATTTTGCCCGGTGCAAAAGCCAGTGTGGGCTGTCCACTCTCTGAGAACCAGCGGTCACAACTGATTAGGTGCAAATCTACCGCTGTCGGTTTGGCCAGTACTGCTGAAGAAGCCTCTTCGGTGACGGCTAAATCCACAGCTTCCCCTTTGCAAACGCGCCCTGCAATGACCTTGGACTTGCCTGGGAAAACACAAGAACAATCTGCTACTACCGTTCAACGCATAGACGTGCGGGGCGGTGAAAAATTGAAATTTCAATTACTGTTTGCCAGTCACCCCAGCGGTTGCTTGTTAGTCTGTCCTTGTGTCAATGGTCGCTTGCCACTAGAGCAGCAACGCCTGTTAGGCGATATCCAGTTGGCATTGAGTCGCATAGCGGATAGCGATGTAGCCGAACAATCTGAGGCGCCACAACCACAGGGTTGGCATCACGAACAGTTTCGATGGCCTTTGGAGCGCAACCGCATTCGTGATGGCGGTGAGGCGGCGGCTCGTCAAACACTGAGTAGCTTTTTTTTTTCCAAGATCCAGCAAAAGCAGATAAACAGAGTGGTATTACTGGGTTCTGATGCCGCTCGCTATCTGTATCCCTCAGGTATTGACTTGAAAACGGCAATGGTTGGAGAACACACACTGGCCGGCTTGTCTTTGCAGCCGCTACTGGCGCCGGGTTTGGATGAACTGTTGGCGCAAGCAGCGCTGAAACGTGATTTGTGGCATCAGCTACTTAAACTTTTTGCCACCAAAACTACGTATAACGAACAGGAATAAAACGTTGGGGATCATTATACGCAGGATGCAGCGGTCGGACTTGAAAGCAGTCGCTGCCCTGGAAGTATTGGCCTACCCGTATCCGTGGAGCAAGCAGTTATTTGAAGACAGTCTGTCAGCTGGCGATGACTGTTCTGTGATGGTGAGCCAGGAAGCCTCTGCCAAGGATGCGATTATCGGCCATGCTGTGATGACAACTGTCTTGGATGATGCCACTATTTTGAATATCGCCATCCATCCCGATTACCAGCAACAGGGGCTGGGGCGACAATTATTGAATCACCTGCTGCAGCGCGCTCAAATCCTGGGGGCGCGCCAGTGTTTTCTTGAAGTCAGGTCCAGCAATATGCCAGCAATAACAATGTATCATTCTGCTGGCTTTGTTGAAGTAGGGCGTCGTCGTAATTATTATCCCAGCTCTGACGAGCGGGAGGACGCTTTGGTGTTGCAGCGGACCATTGACTAAACTAATTGCCATACAAGCCCATAGCGGAAAAATACTGAGATGCGAATAATAGAAACTGACGATTGGTGTTGTGACTTGCCTGATGAGTGGCAGGCGGAACAATCCGATGACAGTGTGCTGATTGTCGATGACGATGAAGTCAGCAGTATTGAAATCACGACACTGAAAAAAGAGGCCGGTGATATTAGCGATGATGATTTAAAACAGTTTGCTGATGAGCCGCTCTCAGCAGGGATTCCTGCTGAGAGCGTGGCCATAGGTTCATTGCAGGGTATGCTATTTAATTTCGAAGATGAAGAAGGCGTTTGGCGTGAATGGTATCTGGCCTCTGGTTCAGTGATGCTTTATATCACCCATGGCTGTCGCCCGGAACATCGTGGTATGGATGATGCGGCTGTAAACGAAATTCTTTCCACAATTGAGTTGAAGAACCAATCGCCGGCATAAATTTTAAATCTGATTGTTAGAGCAGGAGAGTGAACAATGCGATTTTTACATACGATGATACGAGTGGGTGACCTCGAACGTTCCATTCAGTTCTACACTGAAATGTTTGGTCTGCATTTATTGCGTAAGACCGATTTTCCAGAAGGACGTTTTACTTTGGCTTTTGTTGGTTATGGAGAAGAATCTTTAAACACAGTGCTGGAGTTAACTCACAACTGGGATACGGATAGCTATGATCTGGGTAATGGATTTGGTCATATTGCGATCGCTGTGCCGGACGCTTACGCTGCCTGCGAGCAGATAAAGGCAAAAGGGGGGGATGTGGTGCGAGATGCCGGCCCCATGCAGCACGGAACGACTGTGATTGCCTTTGTGAAAGATCCCGATGGCTATATGATCGAGTTGGTGGAGAAAAAACCGGTGGATTATTCCCTGTAAATATAAAAGGCTGTTATAACCCAAGGGGCGTGGAAAGAAAGGATTAACTGTATTGATGTCATTACCAAGGGAAAACTTCAGATAGACAAAGAGCTTTGGCCCGTTGAGCGGCCGTTATTTAGCGTGCTGCAGACCTTAGGAAACAGCTCGCCAGCAGCCCTTGATCGCCAGGTATATAAAGTTGTATAGAAATACAAACATTCCATAATGATCGAGACTTTTGCTCCTGCTTTGTGCCATTGGCTGACGTTACATTATCGCTGTGGTTGTTAAAAGCTAACGTCATCCCCGTGAAAACGGGGACCCAGAAAACAAACGCTGCTTGCAGCAGCCACCTTCCACCGCAGCTTC
>PIVM01000344.1 GCA_003353945.1 Gammaproteobacteria bacterium | reverse complement strand
ACTTCAAGGATCCTGAAAGGTCCTGTCCATCTGGGAGCAAGTTTATCTACCACCATTCTGGAGTTCCAGAGTTTGGCAAGGTCACCTTCTCTGAATTTGGGTTTCAGGGTGGCCTTGTCATAGGTATGCCGTTGATATCTGGCTGCAGTTCCCAGGTTATCCCTAGCTATTCCATGAGCCATTCTTAGGGCCGTCCTGAGCCACTCAGTGTACTCTGTAGCACACTCTGCCTCATGGCTAGGAGGGTTGTTGGGAAACTGTAGGTCCAGGGGAGTTGTCACTTCTCTGCCCAACATCATCCTGTTTGGGGTTACCTTGGTGCTGGCATGAGGGGTGGCTCTGTATGCCATCATAACTAGAGGCAGTAGATCTAGCCAGTCATCCCTATGCTCATTAACCAGACACCGAAGCATACCAACCAGGGTCCTGTTAAATCTTTCAACCAAACCATCACTTTGTGCATGGTAAGGTGTGGTCTGTGTCTTGGAAACTCCAAGAAGCTTCAAGGTTTCTTTAGTCACATTAGCCCTGAAATTCCCACCTTGGTCTGAGTGGAACTGTCTGGGCACTCCAAACCTGGCAAAGAAATCAACTAAACAAGAGTCAACTGTCTCTTGGGCTGACTGTGTTTCTATGGGGTATGCCTCAGCCCACTTTGTAAAATAGTCGCAGATTATGAGTACCTTATCTTTGCCTGATGAAGGTGTTGGGAAGCTAATGATATCTGCGGCCACTCTTTCAAGGGGCTCCCCCACAAAGTCTTGAGTCAGAGGTGCCTTCCTTCCTATAGGAGGCTTACTCAACTGACACTTGGAACAAGTTTCAATCCACTGTTTGACATCATTCTTCATCCTGGGCCACCAAAACTTCCTCTTTAGCCGTCCCAAAACCTTGGGTTGGCCCAGGTGACCACCAGTCTGATGATTATGCACCAGATTGAAGATGACAGATTGGATTGATGTGGGAGGGATGAGTCTCTTAGAACTGGTCATATCAATGGGCTCTCTGTACAGAACTCCATCAACCAGTACCAACTCATCCCAGTTCTCATATATGGTCTTGGTGATGGCAGAACAATGTGATATTACTGCCTTTGAAGGCTTGACCTTGGCCTTCATGGATGTGATGACAGGCAGCAAGTCAGTGTCAGCTGCCTGTAGAGCCACCAACTGATCCATAGTATACTGGGAAGATAAAGCAGTGACATCCTGGAACTGCCTCTCTTCCAACTCCTCAGGGGGCAACTCAACTGCTGGTGCCTCCTCTGTATGTGCTTCTGGCTCATGGTCTGAGTCAGGTTCTGAGATGGGCTGGACCTCCACTGGTGGGTCTACAGTCACATCTTCTTCAGGGATTTCAGGCAAGGTGGCCTCTCCAGCCTCCTCCTCAGAAGAGTCTGAGTCAGACTGGGGCCTTGCCTGTCTAGCTTTCTTGTCTGCCAAAATTTCTTGTCTCTCTTTGGCTCTCTTAGTCCTGCTGCCGCGTCTAGGGGCACTTTGTTTATCATGGGGCTCCTTAGCTACTTTCTTGACAGGGATGTGAGAAGGGTCAAAGATGGTTTTGGGCCTCAGGGACCCAGTCTTGGATCTTGTGACCCTCTCACTACCTCTGGTGACCACTGCTATCCTGCCAGGGGGCTGTGAGGCAGGCCTGATAGGGTCCCAAGGGTGTAATCCCTCTTCATAAGGAGTACCATAGGGGCCAGTCTTGGAGTATTTGGGCTGTGTAACCTGCCTGTCACACAATAACTCCACTGAGACTGCCTCCTGTGTTTCAGCTGTGAAGGATGGTGCCTCTGGATTAAGCACAAAAGGCAAGGGGACCAACTGCTGAAACTCTGCTGGGGGTATCTCTCTCTCATCAACATAGTGAAAATCAGGAGTCATGGCCTCAACCTCTCTAGCCAAACTTTGAACTTGGGGAGAGATCTGAGTATCAATCTCTTTGGCCAGAGTCTCATTCTGGTCAAGCCCAAGATCAGAGGGAGTAACCATGACTGCCACTTCCTTCGTCTTTGTCTCAGCCTGTTCTCTGTCATATAGATCTCCCAGAGCATCATGGAAATGTTCCATGACCTCTGCGTCTGGAAGGACATCAGGGCTGTAGAATTCAACATCACAGTCTTCTAGGGTTTGTGCAGGAGTGAACTTGTATCTGGGCAGAGATACACTAGCAATTCCTCCTGGCAGGGACATGACATACCAAAATAGACATTGTGAGCTGTCTCTCAGCATCTCACTACTCACAGGTAAACCAGCCACTCTGGGGACTAGTCTGGATGGACTCACATTAATCATGTCCTCTACCAACACTAGCTTGGCTTCATGAGGAATGGAATACCCTGCCTCAGCAGGTATCATGAGAAGGTCTTGCTCAGGAAGATACACTCTGAGCCTGTGTTCATAGGGATTGATAATACCATTAACCCTATCTTCCTGTACTAAATACACAGGGCTAGGACCTTCATCCCTCTGTTGTGCACTAGTCAGCATCCCTTGAAACTGTTCACACACCCTGCAGGTGCGTTTGTCACAGATGTTTGGGGGTCTACTGAGAACATCTGCATCTATGTTATCAGTCCCTTTCTTGTAGACAATCTTTGTGATGTTAAACTGCTGGAGGGATTGAATCCAGCGAGC
>PIVM01000986.1 GCA_003353945.1 Gammaproteobacteria bacterium | reverse complement strand
GGCAGTGGTGATCTGTTGTGCCTTAGACCGTGCCAGGGACCCTTGTGACTGCTCCACAGCAGCGTTCATGACGGTCAGAAAGATCGTCCCAAACCCGTCGTTCAGGTCCACTCCGTCCTCACGTTTAGTGAGACTGACCAAGGAAGAGACCGCTTTTTTCTCAAGAGCATGGCAGGAGTTACGAGCACCCTCCGCCATGGAAGGAAGGGAAAGGGCAGCAAAAGAGACACCGAAAATGCTAGCAGCAGTGATAGCGATGTTACGTTGGACGGGAGTGATTGTCATTGGGTTTGATTAGTGGTTTAGGGTTTGGGAAAGGTGATCAGGGTTGGAAACCAAGGTTACGGCAGACGGACTCAGCGTTCAACTTGTAGATGTCGGCAAACAGTGGGAATGACTTTTTGATTGTATTGTAGTCATACTCGACACCAGCTTTCAGGTTGTCTTTCTGGTCCCCACGGAAAACCCAGGTGGAATTGGCACAGTTGTAGTCGTTGCCTTGACCGTCGTATCCTTCAAGTGCAACAGTACCGCCAGCGTACCCTTGGACGTAACCGACACGACCTTGAACAACTCCAGCGTCAACTCCCTGCTTGTAACCGAGGTCCTTACCTTTGTTGTAGTAGATAGCGGAGGTGA
>PIVM01000985.1 GCA_003353945.1 Gammaproteobacteria bacterium | reverse complement strand
GGTATTTCAGAAATGAATACTGTTATACCTGACCTAAATATGATTAAGTCAAATTGGGTACCAGATGGGGAGCCTCTTATTGTCTATTTGGCAAGGTTTGGTTCAAGATGGGCTGTTGAGGTTTTAATAGATGCTGGGGTTGATTTGGAAGTTTCAGAAGATAAGTACGGATATAAGGTACTTCATTTGGCTATTAGATACGAGCAAGTTGATATGGCACATGATCTTATAGAAGCGAAGGTAGACGTTAATTGTAGAGCAAAAAACAACTGTACTCCCCTTCATTTTTCAGCTTATAATGGAAAAGTGGAAGTCGCTGACATTCTTATAAAGGCTCACGCTGATGTTAATGCTAAGACTTTGAAAGGTGGTACTCCCCTTCATATTGCAGCTCAAGAAGGAAAAGTCGAAGTCGCTGACCTTCTTATAAAGGCTCACGCTGATGTTAATGCTAGACAAAAAAACAACTGGACTCCCCTTCATTTTTCAGCTTATAATGGAAAAGTGGAAGTCGCTGACCTTCTTATAAAGGCTCACGCTGATGTTAATATGGTTACTAAATTCGGGAGTACTCCCCTTCATTTTGTAGCTCAAGAAGGAAAAGTGGAAATCGCTAAAAGCCTTATACGAGTTAAATCT
>PIVM01000343.1 GCA_003353945.1 Gammaproteobacteria bacterium | reverse complement strand
CGCTGCAACACATTTGATGGTTCTGGGGTGTGCAAAGTGACCTGCTGTCCGCGTGGCATGCAGTTGGTGGAATATGGCACGTCTTGCTGGGAAAGGCACAAATAGTTGAAGTTTCCCTGGTGATGTGGGTGTACAGCTTGAATTCCTGTACAGCAAACCATCAATGAGCTTGAATCTCTTGTACTCACTGAGTAGCTGGCGAACTTCTTTTGTTTGCCTCCGACGGATTGCCTCTGGAGGTTTGAGGTCTCCATGGGTGTCCATCAGTTTGATCATGGTCTTGGTGGTTTGATCAGCAGCTTGATGCATCCGGATGGAATCTAGGGTTGGCACACTGTCATCCTCCTCTACATCAGTCACAGTACCTTTATCTTGAATGGTGTTGGGGGCAACTGACCTGGGGTCAGCTGGGTGCACCTGCTGAGGTTGGGAACTGTCAAGGACAGCATTGGAGTCATGGACTTCTGAAGTTCCAGCAGTGGCATCAAGGACACCAGGAGCTGCTTCAATGGCAGGTGGAGGGGATGGTGGTGGTACAACTGTCATCTCCTCTGGTGGGCTGGCAGGCTTGGCTTGCTGCCTTGTGACTACTGCGTTGACCATTGGTCGGGGTGCTGTCTTTGTTGAAGGTGGGATACTCTTACAGTCACTGCAGAAGGCCTGGTCACATCTTCTTCTCACAGTTACTCTGCTGAGCGCGTCTGCGTTCCCATGGCGGTTGCCGGGACGGTGCTCCAATATTTTGTCATAGGTGTCAATGACAGAGATCCACCTTGCCAACATGTGTTCTGGGTTCTTGAAGTTCATCAGCCAGGTCAGGCTAGCATGGTCTGTCCTGATGAGGAACTTCCTGTTCGTCAAGTAGTGTCTGAAGTACTTCAGGAATTCATAGACAGCAAGCAGCTCGCGGTGAGTAGTGCAGTAGGCCTTTTGTGTCCTAGACAGGGTCCTGCTGGCATAACTGATCACTCGCTCCTTGTCACCTTGTCTCTGTGAGAGCACAGCTCCTATCCCAAAGTTACTTGCGTCGGTATCTAAAATGAACATCCCATACCTGTTGGGGTAGGAGAGTATGTTAGCACCACACAAGTTGTCCTTCAATGCCTTGAAACCCCTTGCACATTGGTCTGACCATACAAAGGGAGTATCTTTCCTGGTGAGGTCGTGAAGAGGCGCAGCCAGAGTTGCAAAGTCCCTGATCCATCTTCTGTAGTAGCTACATAGACCAAGGAACTGACGTACGTCTGTCACTGTCTGAGGGGTAGGCCATAGTTTCACCCTGTCGGTCTTCTCTGGGTCAGGTCTCACTCCTCTACTGGATACAATGTGTCCTAGGTATGCTACCTCTTCCTGGAAGAGAAAACACTTCTTGGGTTTGACTTTTAGGTTTGCCTCCTTCAACTTCTGCAGAACCTCCTGGAGATTATTCAGACAGTCTTGATAGCTGGACCCAAATATCAATATGTCATCTATGTAGATAAGGCACTTCTTCCAGTTCAGACCAGCCAGTAGGAATTCCATCAAGCGCTCAAAGGTAGCGGGGGCATTACAAAGTCCAAAGGGCATGACCTTGTACTGGAACAGCCCTTTTCTGCAACAGAAAGTAGTCTTGTCCCTTGATCCCTTCGCCATGGGCACCTGCCAATAGCCACTGGCCAAATCTAAAGTGCAGAAGTATGCAGCACCACTCAGAGCATCTATGGCCTCATCTATCTTGGGTAGGGGGTATGAATCTTTCATAGTAACTGCATTTAACCGACGGTAGTCAACGCAGAATCTTTTGCCCCCATCTTTCTTCTTTACTATGACAATAGGGGAAGACCATGCTGATTGGCTAGGCTCAATCACATCAGCAGCTAACATCCTGTCAACTTCTGCATCTTCCCATTCTTGGTCAACTGCATTCTTGCGTCTGACACGTTGTTTGACTGGATGGGCATTGTTTGTTCTTATTTCATGCTCCACAAGGTTTGTTCTCCCTAGGTCATCACCACCACAAGCAAACTGGTTCCGATTGTCATATATCACTTCTTCCAGCTGCTTGATCTCATCTGCAGACAAGGTAGAAGTACATCTGTCAATCATTCCGCGAAGCTCCGTGGGGAAGACATAGGTCGTCTCACCATTAGTCACAACTCTCTTGGTGGGGTTAGGCTCTGGTATTTCAGTTTGACTGTGCCATATCTCGGTGATTTCATCAACAGGTGTAACTTCACCTAGGGTATCACCTTCTCTTATGGTCACTGGGTGGGGGTGTGGGTTCATCACTTGAATAGGGATGACCTTATTCTTGGGGTCAAAGACCGAATGTCCTGTCAACACATCCATGTCCTTGTCTGGGCAATCTTTGGGCTGGAGACTGCAGGCTCCGGGCAGAAATTTTGGTTCAAGATCAGCTCTCCCATGCACTATGAACTCACTCATCGCAGGAATAGTGCAAGTGTTCAGGGCGTGAACATCCATGCCAGTAGATCCCAAGGGGACCTTATACATCGGAATATTGCCACCAGGCATCCTTAACAGATTCCTGTTGAAGTCAGGTAGGGCATCTAGCTGCTTGAATGCATCTAAACCAAAGAAACCTTTGCAGTTGTCGACCTCTGCAACAACGACACTCATCCTCTGGAATCGGGACTTGCCGA
>PIVM01000984.1 GCA_003353945.1 Gammaproteobacteria bacterium | reverse complement strand
AAAGCAAGTTTATCAATGAATTGCGTAATGTGCGTTCGGATGTCGTAGCTATTGTGGTGCAAACGTCAGGCTTATCTTGTTCGTTCCAAAAACAAAAAAGATAAAAACGGGCTCAGTGTCAACTGAGAGTCCGTGTCTGCTGTTTGCCCTTCAGTGTAGCCCCGTGCTCAACCTGTCAAGGCCAAGCCGCTGCGCGGTGCTGCGCACCCTTGACAGGCCTGCGCGCGGCGCTCAGAGGAAATGGCAAACAACAGCCACTACAAGGAGAAAACGATGACTTGGCAAATCGATAAAATCATTGATGTTGCAAATCAGTTAAACAACACCGGCAGTACCGGTGCCAGCACCGGAGAGCGTATCGCTGCCGCCTTTGTATTAAATCGCATGGATTATCTGCCTGATAATTACAGCGATGCAGTTGAGGCGTGGGAGCGCCTAGATCCGCAATGGCAATATTATGTCAAGCGCATCAAGCGTGATTTTATGCACCGGATCGAGTAAGTTCTTTCCTTGGGCGGGACGCCAATGCCAGGCGTTCCGTCTATCTCGCGGCAACTAAACTGCAATAAAAAAGGCACCGTTGGGCGTGTCACACGCGGGTCATGTTCATTGCCAGTAGTTCACCTAAAACCGCCGCTTA
>PIVM01000141.1 GCA_003353945.1 Gammaproteobacteria bacterium | reverse complement strand
TATGATCAAAAAGCACCTTCTAACTGTCTGACGCTATTAGAGAAAACGGCACCCTATACGTTGCTGTGCACAGGCGACCGCATACTTTTAAGTATTCGGCTTTATACGAATAATGATGCAGCTAATGTGCTTTGGGAGTGGGCGTTTGAGTATTTGAGCATCTATCAAGTTGCTGATAATGAATTTAACGAAAGCGGAGAAGTGTTTTACCTCAATGCAGATGATCCGGAATTAGAGCTAGAAGCGATGCTTCTTGGTTTTGCATCACGAGACGAAGAATTAAAAACGCCGCAAATCGTTCGTTGGATTGCTGAGGGTGATGGAGCGATGACACCAGCGGTAGTCACTGACGAGGTAAATGGAATATTTCGCAGTAAACTAACCATGCCAACGCAAGCTGGTGCGACTGCTGTTGTAAAAGCTGAGTTGAACAACGAATCGGAAAGCGCGGCTAAATTTAAAAAAATAGTAATGTTGCCTGGCAAACCAGCCAATATTTCTGTGTCCTTTTCTGGGCAAGCCTTTGTTCAGGGGCAAGGTGATTTAGTTGCTACGGCAATGATTACTGATGCTTATGGTAATGCTGTACTAGACGGTACAACAGTTGGTTTTGCAGTTGCCGGTGATAGTGTGTTGGGTGAGTATCAATCCTATACCGAAGATGGGCAAGTGGCTGTTGAAATAAAAGGCGGATTTTACTCTGGCCGTGACAATCAGTTGTTCGTACAAGCTGACGAGGTTGAGCAATCCTCCTCGTTTAACGTAAGTCCACTAAATGTCGTGGTTGATGCAGGGGGAGGTTCGCATTCAACGAATCAGCTTGTTCCAGTTGATCTCACGGTGTCCAGCTCCCAAGGTCTGGCTGAAAATGTTTTCGTAGATATATCGTCTAGTCATGGACGTTTGCAACAAGCCAGTTTTAAGACCGACAGTGATGGACAGCTAACGCTACTATGGCATACCGGAACGGTTGAGGGTACAGCAAACTTTACTGCGCGTGTTGATCGCAGTGAGGAGCAAGAGCAAAGTATTGAGCTTACTCATGCTGTGGCAAGGCAAGGCGACATTGCGAGTAATGTGGTTGTTGGAGATAGTGCCAGTGCGGGGTCAGTAAGCTTTACAGATTATAGTGGTGCGAACGTAGCGTTGGATTATCAGGTTAGTGCAACGGTAAATGTATCAGGTAGCGCTAATCAAGCGGTCAACCTTTCTCTAGATAATTATTTGTATCCTAATCACGAGCCGTTAGTTGCGTTGCCGCTCCAGCTAGCTTATGGCAATACCACTAAAGAATTAAGTGGTTTGCATACTGCCGTAGTGATAAATGCTGAGTTCAGTGCAGATCATCCTGCGGGGGTGGGGCAAAGTGTTCAGCTAAACGGTGATGGTAATATTCATTTACCCATGAGTGGTGCTCTACAGGTCAACACTGGGGCTATCCGTTTATTCTTAAATGCATCGTCTGCATCTGGTACTGTGCTGAATGTAGGGGAAGGGCATCGACTAGTCATTAATGGTGGGGTGCTGCAGTATATAGTTACCACCACCGATGGAGATTTTACGATCTCTAACCCTATTACCTTGAATCAATGGGTTAGCGTTGCTGCACGGAATGATAATGGGACGCTGTCTTTGTCACTTGATGAAGGTGTACCAGTAACAATGCCTATAACCGGTAATGTCGTCTATAACGGCACTGAGTTGGTGTTAGGTGAAAACTACAACGGTAAAATCAGCGACTTTGCTTATTATGATTTGGCATCTCCATCGTTATTGCTATTAGCAAACGGAACCGAAAGTGATGTTGTGACCTTAGATGGTACAGGCCAAGGGATAGCTGTCATCAATTCCCCGGGTGTTTTGAATACCCATCAAACCGGTAGTCAACTATCACAAGTTAGTGTTGGCTTAGCTGTTGGAAATGACGTGAGTCGTATCAATGTGGTCAGTCAGTCTGGATTCTCTCAGTACGCTGGCTTACTCGCAGAATCTATTGGAACAACCCCCACCGAAGTACAGGTTGCTAAGTTGTTCGAAGATATGGCGACTTACAATGACAGCTACTACCCCCTGGATAAAGTGGTAGGCATGGCATCGGACACTGGGCTTTACACCGAAACTAATGTTTTGCTGTCTGTATTAGGAAGTATGGAGTATCTAGCCGAAGCGCAGCCCCTATTGTCTTACGTAGATCAACTGCAGCAGTTTTATGGACAGTTCGATAATCAGCAGATGGTCTATGCTGCAGCTGATGTGTTGGGCGAGGCAGTTAAAAGTGCCGTGCGGCATAAGCCTGAAGAGCTCGAGAATTTGTTGCTGCCCTTGGTTGTGTTATCCGAGATGATTCAAAACCGGCCCAACGCCGCGGCCTGGCTTGGGGCTTCTGTTAAAAGTAAAGAGGACTTCCAAACCTGGATGGACTTTTTGGCATTGCCAGCTGATGGTTGGCCTGGCTTTCTTCCACCTCGTCCTGCTCTTGACGCAACGGATTGTTCGGCGATTGCACCGAATATCTACACGGATAAACCCTTTGCACTTTCTACTACACCGTGTCGGTTAACCGGTTCGTTAGCTGGTGATTGGATCAATGCAATTGCAGATAATGACGCAGATATTGCAGCCGATCCGCATAGCTTAGCGGTGTTCGTGAATCGTCTTTATGATGTTTTACCCGTAGCAACTGTAAGCATTCGAAAATTCCTGTTTGGCGAAATAGGTGTATCACAAACGGCCAGCATCAGCAGTTTCTTTATTCCTCAAGCTAACGCTGCTGTTCCTGTTGCTGTGGTAATTGCCAAGTTTGTTAAAGTGCTAATGAATGCTGGTAAAAAGGGTGTCAAAAACTACAAAGCTTTTCTAAGCGGTAAGTCGAATAGTCGTATTGACCCTTTGCTGATGATGTTCATTATGAGCTATTTGGAAGGGGCGATTGCTGCGGGTGAATTTGATGCAGTGGAAGAAAAACGTATTAATTCGTTGATTAGTAAAGCTATAACACGGGTTGTAGTAACGGGTAAGCTCAAAGATCAGAGTGTTAATGAAGATGATGAGCTGGTATGTAAGATGTGGGAAGACTCTCACGGGGCTATGTTCGAATTGATGGTGATTGCTTTTTATCACGCTTTGTCGAAAACGGATGATTATTACACGATTGAAGGTTTAGATTTTCCAACAGAGGTTTTATTGGCAAATCCAAATGGTTCTAAATACACTTCATTTCTTCGTAAAACCGATATTGTTTTGAAAGGGGATCAGTCCCTGCCGGTTTGGGTTGAACTAAAATCTGTTCAGGCACATCGATACTTTCAATCCCCAGCACCAGAGTGGTCAAAGCTTAAGAAAAAGTGGCCACTGTGGTCTGCAAAAGATAGAAATAAAAACGGTAAAAAGGCTAAAAGCACTTACCATAGGCAGTTTTCTCTAGACTATATTGCGACTCGTACACTCTCAATTGACGGTGATGATCAAAAGTTTGCCAGTGAAATGCGCTGGTTGGTGCATAACTGGGATACCAAAGGACAGAATGTAGGGCGACGTAAAGTAGATCCTGGCACACCCTATAATGCGACCAACTTTGCTCTTTTACAAAAGCACATGAATCAAATCGGTAAAGTAAATACAGATATATTGCGTCACAACCTGCAGATGGCGAACGGCACCAGTAGCATAATGAGCGGAGGGGAAATGGATGACCGTTTCAAGCGCTTTAACTGGGCAGTGGAAATCGCAGGTAATAGTCTGGATCAAGAGCTGCAGATTCCTGAAGAGATTCAGCAGTCGATTAATGAGTTCTTGAATGATCCAGCGATCATTGCGGCAGAGGTTGCACTGGAGGCGTTAAAAGAATTTGACCCTGTTTCCGTTCCTGATGAATGGTGGGAATGGTTGGGTGAAGAATTTGCAGATATTGAAGATCCGTTTGTAACGGTTTGTGATTAAGTAAGGTAGTGTAATGGATAACTCGGCATGGCGCCCAGATGATAAAGAATGGCTTGAGCAGCGTAAAGCTGAATGGCGACAGGTGCAAAGTCACTTAAAATTGTTCAAAATGTATTTTCGGGGGGAGTATCTTAAGCACCATAAAGAGCTGTTTTTTTATGGTCGAATCGACGCTGAGGTTGAAAAGGTTTATGGCGATGACTACTTTGGTTGGGCTTTGCCGCTGTTTTTATGGTGGTATCATCCTGGGCCTACAGAAGAAGCTTTTCAGGGGATATTTGACGGACAAACTGAAGCTAAGGCATTGACTATGTCTAGGGATTACTTGTTTTTGAAGTTTCCCGGTGCCGCAAAGTTTGATACTGATTATGGGATGTTTGGTGGTCGCGAAGAGTTGATGGTTAAAATGCTCGTGCCATCCTTTGATCCAACGGAAGAAAGATTGTTTGTTAACTCGTGGCGAAATAACCGGGAATCAAAATACACTCTGTGCCTTCATCCAGATCTAGTGGCGCGGTATTGCTTAAATGGCATTTTACCTCACATGCTGGGTTATAGAAAAAACCCCTATGCGCCAGGGCAATATCTATGGGATCACTTATGTGCTCTTGTTGAAACTGTCACGGACGAACCAAGTCTAAATCGACTCAGAGAGCTGGCTGTGAAGGTATTAACGTCTGAAACGGATGCCGACTTTCCAACAGATAATCCCACCGCAGTCCGGTTAGCCAAGCAGCTAAAGGAACGTTACGAATACCGCGACTTCTCCGAAGCCATGCTCATCGTATGGGATGAAGAAAACGCTAAGCTCGGAGTCGTCTAAGCATGGAAGCTGAGCTCGATGCACGTTGCAGTTGCGACGATATCGAATTAAGGGATGTGATCATTAGCTGTTTATCTATTGATGGCCCTGTATTCGAAGAAGATGTTGCACCAGAATATATCGAAGTTTTTCACGCCTTGGAATACATTGATTCACCTGACGACTTGATAGTGACTGATGATGGTGTCTTGAATCTGTCGTGGATGATGAAATCCGTAGAGTTTTATGAAGAAGCCTGTGGTCTCTTGTTAAAGCTCGATAAGGCGGGCGCGGTCGAGGTGACAGGTGAAATCCAGGCCGATGATTTTAAGCGAAAGCTCGCCGTCGTGAATCATCAGGTGAAAGCGAGTAAATAGACTTTAAATACTACTAACCCAGAATAAAGCAGAATAAAGGGGTCGGAGGGATTTAAAAGTAACCAGCCCGCTCACGACTATTGATCTGGATGTTATGGAATTTTGTTAGTCAATATTTAGAGACAACTTTCCCAACCCACAATAGCAGGGGAATATTAATTTAGCCGCTATCGGTTTTTCCTTAGTGGCTTTTTAGTGGCTGTTCTTTGACGGTTAAGATGCCTGCTGCTGTTTAATCAAAGCATCAAGCATGTCAGAAATAAACTTTTGTTTACTCTTGGGTAGTAGTCTCACTTGTTCTATTTGTCGTTGCAGTGTTGAGGCAGGGCCGCGTTTAGCAGGTTTCTGATCAATGCCCATTAGTTGATCGGTTGTCATGCCAAATAACTTAGCCAAAAGTGGTATGTCTGATGCTGATACTTTTCGTCGTCCTGCTTCAAAGGATGCCATGTGTTGTTGGGAAATACCTAACATCTCTGCTAACTGAACTTGCGTTAACCCGGCCTCTTTGCGTTGTTGTGCAATACGTTTACCGAGTGTTTGAAAGAAAATTTCATCATCTTTAGTCATGAGCGTATCAAGATAAGAGTAGCTAATTGAATCCATACTATAACCGCTGTTTTTGTTGATTGATAAGCAGGAGTTGACAATACTCCTATTGGGAGTAACATGCAAACGAGTTATTTTTTTGCTGTATCTCTTGACAGCATTATGGAGTTTTTAGAAATGGCACGTTTTGATGATAATATGATCAGTCTCATAAAGTCAGAGGTGGGTTTATTGCCACTGATAAAAGAACAGGGTTATTCGTTCAAAAAACAGGGCTGTGATTATGTCATGAGTTGTCCGTTCCATAATGATCGTACACCTTCCTGCGTGATCACCCCCAGTAAGAATCTATGGCATTGCATGGGTGCTTGCAGTGAAGGCGGCTCTGTTATCGACTGGCTGATGAAAACCGACAAGCTTGCATTCCGTGAAGCGGTCGAGCAGTTGGCCAAACGCTTGCCGGGTGGTATTGCGCTGGAGACCCAATCACGCGCTAGCTCCAAACCTGCCGCTATTACCGCTATGGCCGATGAGCAGCAGCTGCTAAAAACCGTGTTTGGTCATTATGGCCAGAGTCTAAAACACAGCGATGCTGGTCTGGCGTATCTGGAAAAACGCGGTTTAAAAGATCCCGCCTTGATTGAGTATTTTAAATTGGGTTTAGCGGATCAAAGCTTAATGCGTCGTTTGCCCTCAAGGGATACCAAAGACGGTATAGCCGTACGGGATCAGTTAAAAGGCTTGGGGGTGATTCGTTCATCTGGTCATGAGTATTTTAAAGGTTCGTTGGTTGTACCGGTTCTTGATGGGGAGGGCAATATCCAACAAGCCTATGGCCGCAAGTTGCTGGAAAAAAGCCGCAACAATCCGAATGTCCATCGTTATCTACCCGGCCCCCATGAAACGGTTTGGCACAGTGAGGCGGTGAAGGGCACCAAAGAAATTATATTGTGCGAATCCATCATTGATGCAATGACCTTCTGGATCAATGGTTTTAAACATGTACTCACCAGTTACGGTATTAACGGCTTTACTGAAGCCCATTTACACCTGCTATTACCGCATAAAATCGAACGGGTGTTGATTGCCTATGATTGCGATCAAGCAGGAAATACAGCCGCTATTGCTTTAGCTGAACAGCTGCAAAGTCATGGTATTGCCTGCTTCCGGTTGCAGTTCCCAAAGCAGATGGATGCCAATGAATATGCATGTACTGTGAAGCCACCCCATAAAACCTTGGGGCTGGTGATCAGTAAAGCTGTGTATATGGGGGAGGGTGATGCACCCTCAATCACTTCGCTGCATGACCAATCGGTGGTGCTGGATGAGATGGATTTGCTCGTAAATCGCGAAGTGATGCAAGCGGCAGAAAAAGCACCCAACCGGATAAAAACAGCTGCTAAAGAAAAAAGCGAACCTGAGCCAGATCCTGTTTCAGTGACACCAACTGACAGCGAGGCAGCAACCTCTTCTTCCTTAGCGGCTGTAGCGGCTGATACTGATATTATAGCGAACGCAGAAAATAATCCTGTTGCCGAAAACCCTATAAATATAGTCTCAAATGCCTCTAGTCAATCCAAGTCAGTCAGTGATAACAATATCGAAGTCACTGATAAAGAAATCACTATCCATTATGAAACTCGCCGCTATCGCGTGCGAGGCCTGCAAAAAAACCAGACCTATGATTGCCTGAAAATCAACTTGCTGGCCAGTGAAGGCGACAACTGTTTTGTTGATAACCTGGATCTGTATGCAGCTAAACAACGAGGCTTTTTTATCAAACAAGCAGCGCTGGAATTGGCGCAGGATGAAAGCACCGTCAAGCGTGATATCGGCAAATTGTTGCTGACCCTGGAGGAATTACAGCTCAAACAAATTGACAGCACACTGAGCTTAACCGAGCAGTCAGTCATACTTAGTCCAGAAGAAGAGAAAGAAGCCTTAGCCTTTCTACAAAGCCCCCAACTACTGCAACAGATCATCGATGACTTTAATAGTTGTGGTGTGGTTGGCGAGGAAATCAATACACTCACCGGCTATCTGGCGGTAACCAGTCGCCAGTTAAACAAACCCTTGGCTGTGGTGATTCAATCAAGTTCGGCGGCCGGTAAAAGCTCGCTAATGGATGCGGTATTGGCCTTTATGCCGGAAGAATCAAGAGTGCAATTCTCAGCGATGTCGGCACAAAGTTTGTTTTATATGGGGCAGACCAATCTGCGCCATAAGGTGCTGGCGATCAGCGAAGAAGAGGGAGCCCACAGTGCCAGTTATGCTCTGAAACTGCTGCAAAGCGAGGGGGAAATCACCATGGCCAGCACCGGAAAGAATCCGAATACCGGACAGTTGGAAACCCAGAGTTATAAGGTTGAAGGCCCGGTGATGCTGTTCTTTACCACCACGGCGATTGATGTGGATGAAGAGCTATTGAATCGTTGCCTGGTGTTAACCGTCAATGAAAGCCGTGAACAAACCGAGGCGATCCATTCCATTCAACGCGAAGCCCAAACATTAGAAGGCATGCTGTTAAATCACAGTAAACAGGGTTTGATCCGCAAACATCGGAATGCCCAGCGTTTGTTGAAGCCTATCAAAGTGGTGAACCCCTTTGCCCATCAACTGACGTTCCTGTCCGATAAAACCCGAACCCGCCGTGACCATATGAAATATTTACAGTTGATTAACGCCGTGACATTTTTACATCAGTATCAGCGGGAGGTAAAAACCATCAAGCACGATGGCCAGGGATGGTCGAGTGTCGCGGGCGCAGGATGCGCAGGAGCGACCCAGGGTGAATGGCTGGAATATATCGAAGCGACCGTGGACGATATCGCCATTGCCAATGAGTTGGCTCACGCGATTCTTGGGCGCTCCTTGGATGAACTGCCCCCACAAACCAGGCGTTTATTAGAGCTAACCTACGATATGGTACACAGTGCCTGTCGTGCTGAAAAGCTCGATCAAAGCGCTTACCGTTTTAGTCGTCGGGATATCCGCCAGTTCACCGGCTGGAGTGATGGCCAGCTAAAGATACATTGTAAGCGTCTGGAAGAAATGGAATACCTGTTGGTACATAAAGGCAGGCGAGGCCAAAGCATCCAGTATGAATTGCTCTACAGTGGCCAGCTGACTGACGATGAAAATCAGTTATACGGTTTGATTGATACCCGCCAGTTAGGGTCAAAAGCCAATATCCCCGCATCACTCACAAAGAAGTCAGGGCAAAAGAGCAAGAAGTCAGCCCCAAGTCAGTGCCAAGTTAGGCCCAAGTCGGGGGGTGGTCAGGCCTCGATAAATGCTCAGAACACTATCAATACAGTGTTAAACAGTGTTCTTGATGAAACTGGCCTGAAAAACACTTATAGAGAAAAAATTAATCCCCAGTCGTTGAATGCGTAACGATGCGGTAAATGTCATAAAGGATAGCTGTTATGTCTCCTCAAACTCACCTCCAGGTGTTGTTAGCCCAACAAGCCACAATTCCCGCACAAGCGGTTAGCGGCCTGACCCTGGCGGAGAGCTGCGATAAGTTTATTGCCAGTTGCCGCTTAAGAGCCTTCAGTGACTACACGCTGATAAGTTATCAGCGCGGTTTAAAAGACTTTATTCAGTGGTGTGAAGATCGTGATATTCAACGCCCTGAAGACGTAACGCCCCGGCACCTCAACAGTTACCGGCGTGGGGTGTTTCACTATCGCAATAAAAAGGGAGAGCCACTGAAACACAGCAGTCAGATGGTGTTCTTAACGCCAGTGCGGTCCCTGTTCCGCTGGCTTAGCGAGCAGCAGTTGTTGGCCTACAATCCAGCGGCCAGTATGGATATGCCCCGCATTCGCCAAACCTTGCCCAAGAACATTTTAAGCGCCAAAGAGGTGGAAGCCATTATTGCCGAGGTGGACGTGACCGCACCTCTTGGTTTACGCGATAGAGCTTTGCTGGAAGTGGCCTATTCCACGGGGATGCGCCGCAGTGAGCTAGCCGATTTAAACATTCAGGATGTGAACCTCAGCAGCGGCTGGATTCTGGTAGAGCAGGGCAAAGGGGGGAAAGATCGGCGTATTCCCATCGGAGAACGGGCTTGTCTTTGGTTGCAGAAATACCTGTTGGATCAGCGACCTTATTTGTTGAATGGCCAGGCTTATGATGCTGTGTTTGTATACCGCAATGGCAAACCGATGAGCGCCGATAAAATCTATCGCACCACTCACAACTACATTGAATCGGCTAAGCTCGGCAAACACGGCGGTGGTCATATGCTGCGCCATGCGATGGCCACCCATATGTTGGAGCAGGGCGCTGACATCCGTTTTATCCAAACCATGTTAGGTCATGAACAGCTGAGCAGCACGCAGATTTACACACGGGTGCAGGATAACAAATTAAAAGAAGTGCATAGCCAAACTCATCCGGCGCAGGTGAAACGCCATGGGGTTGATCGTGTACTTTAGTTTGAACCAGTGCTTGGACGCCTTTATTGAGGACTGCCGTACGCGAGATTACAGCGAAGGCACCTTGGCCGGATACCGCAAGGACATTGGCGTGTTTATCAACTGGGCTTGGCAACAAGAATGTCTTATCCCCGATCAGATCACAGCGGAGCTGCTGGAAGCTTATCAACAATACTTGATCGGCTATCGCACCCGCTATGGCTCCCTACTCAAACCCTCAACCCGCAAAACCTACCTGATGCGCTTGCAGTCCTTACTGCGTTGGTTATCAAGGCAAGGGATTATGGCGTACAACCGGGCTGAAAGCGTGGTGCTGCCTGATACCGGTATCAGGCTACCTCAGGTACTGAGTGTTGGCGAAATGGAACGGTTGATCGCTAGTGTGGATGTGCATGTTCCGTATGGGGTGCGAGATCGGGCGATTCTGGAAACCCTGTATTCCACCGGTATGCGAGGCATTGAAACGGCACTATTAACGCTGGAAAACCTGGACCTTGAAACCGGTTGGGTGATGATACGCCAGGGCAAATGGAAAAAGGATCGGCGTATCCCCATTGGTGACAGTGCTATTGAATGGTTGGATCAGTACATTCGTTATGAGCGCCCCAAATCCAAACGGGCAGCCGAATACGACAGGGTATTTTTAACGGCACAAAACCGGCCCTTTAAGTCCAAAGGGATCTCGGCGTTGGTACACCGCTATTTAGTTAAAGCACGTTTGAAAGAACAGGGTGGTAGCCATCTGATCCGCCACAGCATGGCCACCCATATGCTGCAAAATGGGGCTGATATCCGCTATATCCAGCAGATGCTGGGGCACAGTAATCTATCCAG
>PIVM01000983.1 GCA_003353945.1 Gammaproteobacteria bacterium | reverse complement strand
AGCTGCTTTGCGATTCATTATGATGACAATCCGAAGTTGCCAAGGGATCGCCATAATTAAATGGTGATAGGGCACATCTAAAAGCGCATTGAGTACCTGGTTGGTCCAAACATCTGTGGCGTGTTTGCCACAAGTGGGACAGAAACGACTCTTGCAGGAATGAGCAATCAGTTCGAGATGACCGCAACCTTTACACTGATAGATATGGCAACCCAAAACGGGTGTACGGCAAGCCAAGACCTTGCGGACATTTTCAAAAACAACCGGTCTGATCCACCGTTTGTATTGAGCTACGAATTGGAGCCAATGCACAGCAAGTATGGCCGTAATATGATAACGGATATGAGTTGCGGGGCGCAGCATAATCTTCACTTAGAATGAAAGTTATCTTGCCACTTTTTATCGGTTTGCTTTTTTTGAAGAGATTCAATCAGTTTAAGTAACGCATTTTCAACCTTATAATGCAGCGGGTCCAAGCGCTCGTAGTCATCCGCTGTTATTTGCTCGGCTTGCCTGCAACTGGTATAACAAGAATGAAATTCGCCGCAGGAACCAAGCGCAATATTTAGATAATTCAGGTATTCTTTCAAACTGCGACGACAATAACCTTCTGAAATGTTTCGCGAGATGCTGTGTGCAGC
>PIVM01000982.1 GCA_003353945.1 Gammaproteobacteria bacterium | reverse complement strand
GTGACAAGTGTAACGTCACCATGTTACATAACACTTCATGCTGCCATGCTTTGGTTCATGTTCACAGTCTGGGATGCTACTCAGGTGATTTTTAATCATCTTTTTGTGAAGTATCCAACAGTCTTTTACAATGAAGACAGATTGATGAACTCTAAGACGTTTTGGTTTTTTGTTTTTGATAGGATTTTTATAGATTGTTGTTTGCAAATGCACGCATGGTTTTTTTTGTTCTTATTTTGTCTTTTCTTCTCTTGTGTGCTGCAAATACAACTTCCATTGCACACCAACGCGCATGTGCCTATCTTTTGTGAACGTTTCCATCTGTTTCTAGTTTTTATCCAGTTCTCAATTGTTTCTCGTTGCGTGCATGTGTATCTTTGTCTTTCAGACATTGTATCTTTATCTTTATCAGAAAAAAACGTAAAAAGCAGCTGTTTAAATGACATAGGTTTATAAATATAGAGGAGCTCTTCAATTAATGATGTTCCCATGAAATATCATGATGCGCAAATGAATGCTGAGGATCTCAGCTATTTGATACACTTTGCTATTTTAGACACAAATAAATATACGTTTAACATCAGGCTTAGAACAAAAAAAACCATGCGTGCATTTGCAAACAACAATCTATGAGCTATAAAA
>PIVM01000981.1 GCA_003353945.1 Gammaproteobacteria bacterium | reverse complement strand
TAAGCGGCGGTTTTAGGTGAACTACTGGCAATGAACATGACCCGCGTGTGACACGCCCAACGGTGCCTTTTTTATTGCAGTTTAGTTGCCGCGAGATAGACGGAACGCCTGGCATTGGCATCCCGCCCTGAGAAGGAACTTATTCGATCCGGTGCATAAAATCACGTTTGATACACTTGACGTAGTATTGCCATTCGCTATCCAGGCGTTCCCATGCCTCGACGACATCGCTGTAACTATCGGGTAGGTATTCCATGCGATTTAATACGAAGGCGGCAGCGATACGCTCCCCAGTGCTGGCACCGGTACTGCCGGTGTTGTTTAACTGATTTGCAACATCAATGATTTTGTCGATTTGCCAAGTCATCGTTTTCTCCTTGTAGTGGCTGTTGTTTGCCATTTCCTCTGAGCGCCGCGCGCAGGCCTGTCAAGGGTGCGCAGCACCTCGCTTGCGAGGCTTGCCCTTGACAGGTTGAGCACGGGGCTACACTGAAGGGCAAACAGCAGACACGGACTCTCAGTTAACACTGAGCCCGTTTTTATCTTTTTTGTTTTTGGAACGAACAAGATAAGCCTGACGTTTGCACCACAATAGCTACGACATCCGAACGCACATTACGCAATTCATTGATAAACTTGCTTT
>PIVM01000980.1 GCA_003353945.1 Gammaproteobacteria bacterium | reverse complement strand
AAAAATTAACAAAAAATTAAACATAAATGCCCAACAAGTGGATAACATTTAAATCGTTTTTAGTACACAAAATTTGACTTTTTTACAGTCTGTCGACCCCGGTAGCTCAGTAGGCACCTCGTAACCTTCTGACACGTTGGGACGTGAGTTCGATCCCGGCAAACGGGATTTTTCTCACTAAAAACTAAAAAACCAAAATAAAAATGCCCAACGGGTGGAGAACGATTAATTCGTTAGTACACAAAATTCGACTTCACGGTCGACGAGGGAAAGGAATGGCTGAATCCTTCTCGCGATAAAAATTAAGGCACGCACCGCAGAAGGAAGGTGGATGAGAAATCCTGTGTGACCTTCCTCCTGTGTGACCCCGGCTGGCATAAACACACACACACACACACACACACACACACCAACAGCATGGAGAGGAGGACACGCCGATGCTAGGCCAGGCCGACGCCAGGTGACTTGGTGGAAGGTACGCAGGAAGGACAGACCCCATACCTTTCAGGTGACGTACCCGTCGAATGTGTGCGCCTCATGCCGGCTAGTCGGACGTCGGCCAGGGGCCCCGGGACTGTCTGTACAGGTGTTTAACGGGAACCAGCACAAGTCGAACCACTTGGCGCGCAACAATCCCACGAAG
>PIVM01000979.1 GCA_003353945.1 Gammaproteobacteria bacterium | reverse complement strand
TTATTTGAATAATCACTAGAACCTAAATCTGAACTTTTTTCAATACCATCATTAGATCCAAAGTTACAATTATTCAGAAGTGAATGTTGTTCAAATAATTTTTCCTTTACTTTTCTCAAATTCTCCAAAGAAAGAATAGTCTCAGTAACGGCTTTATTTTTAACTCCCTCTTGACTACTATTATGAGTATCGGTACCAGGTTGCCCTTTCTCCTTTTTTAAAAAAGTTAAAGTTTTATTATTTGTACTATTATTTGTACTATCCAATGATTTTTCGACTTTGCTTAGTTCTTTGAAAAAAGTATCTATTATTCCAAAACAAAAGGAGAGATCTTTTCTGATCTCTTCTTTTGTTTTTTTTTCTTTATACATTTTTTTTGCCAGAGCCATATAATAATTATCACGAATATCACCGATATATAATCTTTCATATTCTAATTTTTTAATTACTTGTACTAAATGCTTTAGTTCCATCAAGCAATCCATTTTTTTCTTCTTGATTAAAACTCTCTTTTTTATCGTTTCTACGGAAAAAACAGCTGTACTATTTAAATTTTTGTTCCTATTTTTACTGTTTTCTTCTACCTCGGCGGAGTCTGCTACGTCAATCTCTGTTAATTCAAAATTCTCCTTTTTCATTGCGTCA
>PIVM01000342.1 GCA_003353945.1 Gammaproteobacteria bacterium | reverse complement strand
ACAATGAGTTCAAAGACTGATGGCGTCATGCAGAGGTGAGTGATCTTTACTGTGTTGATGAGTAGCTCCAGCTCATCTAGCAATGCACACTTTGGAGCAAGCACCAGAGTAGCACCCACAGAGAGGGCGCACATCTGAACGTTTGTGCTCATGTCAAAAGTAATGGGGCTTGAGTTCAAGAACTGACTCCCTGGACATAGGCCCTTGTACACATAAAATGCCCTTGTCTGAATGAAAGACGAGAGGTTAGCATGTTCCATTACCACACCCTTGGACTTTCCTGTCGTGCCCGAGGTATAAATGATGTAGGAAGACGTATTGAGAGCAGGAGGGCGCCATTTCACTGCACTGGGTTGTGGAAGAAGTGCATCCTCGAATATCTTTGTCACACTCAGCACGGAGCAGCCCACAAAACCACCGCGCTTTGTGAAAGCATCCTCATCCTTAATCAGAAGGGCCCTCAGCTCTGCATCCTCTGCAATCAGCTTAATTCGTGCATCAGGGTAGCTTGGATCAAGTGGTACATATGCTCCTCCTGCCATGAGGACACCTGCATAAGAGTACATCTTTCTGTTAGTTGTCCGATACTTTTACATACGAGTTTGAGAAGGCTCTACATACCGTAGATGGCTACAATCGCCTCAGCTACGTCATTGGTCATAAGTAGACCAACTGCTGAGTCGCCTTCAACACCCAGTGCTTGCATACGTCTTGCCACCTTCTCTGCCATGCTTTGGAGCTCTGCATATGAGATAACACGCTTCAGCCCTCCGTACTCAACCAGGGCTATTGCATTTGGATTTGTCTCGGCTTGATCCAGGAAAAACTCGTGAACCAGCCACCCACGCTTAGGACAAGGTGCAGATGTTTTGTTCCACTCCACTAACTGCCTCTGTTGCTCAGCTTGGGTGAGCATGGGAAGTTCCCACACCACCTTGTTTGGGTGTTCCACTGCCATCTCCAGCAGGTTCTTGAAGCAATCAAAGATCATGACTACAGTGCTACGATCAAAGAGCCTCAAGTTATAAATCATACAGCCCTTTATACCATCTTTCCGCAGTATCTCAGGGTCAGCAACACGTAACAGAGTCAATGTGAGATCCATGTTTTCTGAAGCTTGCTGGCCTTCCAGCACCTCTTCCACTGTGACATTGTCACTCCTGCTCAGCGCTTTGGCATTCAAAATAGACTCAAGCTCCGAACCACTCAAAAATTCAACATCAGAAGAACTCGTTTGAATGAGGCCATCAATGAAAATGTCATCAATGAGGTTGAATATAACCTGTAGGAAGTTATTAGATTAGTGATGTCACAATCAGCAAAGCCATTAACAAAACCTGACAAACAAAATGTGCTTACTTGATACACAGGATTGCAGTTGGCAATGCGTGGCACTTGAAGTTGTTGTAAGATGCGGATGAAGGGGACGTTAGTATGTTGTAATGCGTCGATCAAAACAAGCCGCTGCCGTTCCAGCAGAGTGGAGAAGCTTGGGTGCCCTTTGAGATCCCCTCGTATCGCTAGTGTTTCCTGAATGCAGCCCACCATATCATGTAGCCGCACATTGTCTCGGCCAGAATTGGTTGTCCCCACCACCAAATCCTCTACGTTGCCTGCAAGGCGGCTCAGCGTTAGCTGAAAGGCTGCCATGAGCCCCACAAATAAGGTAGAGCGGTATTGAGTACAGAGGTCTGCAAGCGCAGCCATCAGCTTTCCAGGCAGGTAAACGGGCAAATAAGAACCCTCACGGCCACTGGATATTTCAGAACGTGGCCGGTCAAACGGGAGGTTCAATGGTGTTGGTGTGTTAGCCAGTTGTTTCGTCCAATAATCCAGCTGCTGCTCTAATTGTCCCCCCATTTCAAGGCACTGCCACTGCCACACAGCGTAGTCTGCATACTCCACAGGTAGATGTGGCAACTCTGTCGGCTCTGCAGCACCAGCAGCATATGCACGGTATGCTGTAAGAAGATCGCGAAGAATAATTCGAGTGCTCCAGCCATCCATAATAGCATGATGAATGGAAATCATCATCAAGTGCTTGTTGGGTGCTCCAATCTCAGTAGGCAGCTTCACAAGGAGAGACCGAACCATTTCCACTCCCATATCGAATGGTGTTGCACCACGGTCTCTAATGGCACCAATGGCATCTGCTGCTGAGTCAAAACCAGAGCTCTTCCAGCCATTGCTGAAATCCCAAACTTCCAGTGGAATGGTGCCACCTGGTTCTTCAGGAGGACGAATGATCTGAACGACACTGCTCTCATCAGTCTGTGCCTCCTGAGATGTCAATCATGTAGCATTTCAGTTACTGTCAAATAAAGCAAGCCAGGAAAGTGTGGTACCTGAAGAATCAGTGCAGTACGCAACACTTGATGTCGGCGCCACAAAAATGCAAGAGCCATCTTCAGTGCCTCAACATCTAGCTTGCCTATTGCACCAAACAGAATCAGCTCATTAAAATCTGAAAATGCCACCAGGTGCTCTGCTGCATACATGGTGGTCTGCTGGAAAGAGGCGGGGGCCTGAAACTTCATCTCAGTTGGTCGAGGCACAATGGGCATCCTTGGGTTCAACGGTTGTATGGCCGATGAACATCCAATGCAAGATTGTAACAGGGCACCAGGTGTAGGCTGCTGCAATATATCGGTAACCGACAAGGCGGAGAAACC
>PIVM01000978.1 GCA_003353945.1 Gammaproteobacteria bacterium | reverse complement strand
TTTTTATAAATTTTTATAGCCGGATGAGTAGGTTTGAAACTTAATTTATTGGTTTTTATAAATTTTTATAGCCGGATGAGTAGGTTTTGAACCTGTTTTTATTGATTTTTTATGGAATTCCTCTGTTTTTATTGGTTTTTATTGATCGCATCAATAAAACTGATTGTTGTTCTCTGTTTTCTTTGGTTGATAAGGTTTTTGTATAAAAAGTAGGAGGATTAAACGCCATGAAGTTTACTATTGTACGCATATAAGTAAACACAGGCGTATTATCCGACCACATTTATTCAAGAAACCATACTAAACGTCTAGTAGAACCGAGGATTAAGGCGATATGCCGTGAATAACGTAGAAATTATTAGATTCTTTGTTGAAAAGACAACTCAAGTACTAAATAATTATCAGTTCTTCCCTTAATCTCGTTCTTTGCTCTCTGTTTTCTGAGGATTTTAACGATAAATCGATAAAACTGTTATTTACCCCCGGATTTGATTACGTAGTTAATTACTCTATTGATTTTTTATGAATTTCGTTCTCTGTTTTCTTGATTTATATTAATTTTTGATTTTATATGAAATTTTGGCCGTTTTTTGGGTATTTTATTATATAAAATAAAGTTTTTATTGGCCGGATTTTATTACGTAGTT
>PIVM01000977.1 GCA_003353945.1 Gammaproteobacteria bacterium | reverse complement strand
TGGACAGAACAATATAAACAAATGCACAAACAACTCTACTCAGGCACCTAATGCACACTCTTTTCATCAACAACCAAGTTATCGTCGGCTCTTGGGATGCGGTTTACGCTCGTTATCTTCGCGAGATTATGACGTATGGCGATCGGTTCGAGGGTCGCAACGGCGAAACAAAGGCTTTATTTGGCAGCTCAATCACAGTTGACCTCAAGAAAGGCTTTCCGCTGACACGACTGCGCAAAATGCCTATTCAAAATCTATTTCGCGAGTTTCTATTTGACATTGGATTTGATCAAAACGTTCAAGCACTCGGTCCTGCGGCCCATTTCTGGAACTTTCTGGCTGATGATGCTGGGAATCTTGGTGCTAGCGCATATAATCGTCAGTGGCGTATGTGGCCACCTTCGCAACCTGATTCTCGTGTTGCCAACGAGGAGCTCAATGACGTTGAAGTGGACCAACTCCAACGAGTTGTTTACAAACTCAGACGCACTCCAAACACCCGACACGCCACCGTCATCACCCACAACCCCACAGCGGTAAACCCTGGTTGTCCTCCTTGCCACATTGCTTTGCAATTTATGCCAAGGCCAAACGGCGACCTTGATCTGATGGTTCCTGCTCGGTCGAATGACATGGTTGTTGGGTTCCC
>PIVM01000976.1 GCA_003353945.1 Gammaproteobacteria bacterium | reverse complement strand
ATTGACGGTGTTCCAGTTTATGCAACTCCTTTAGTTCCTCAAAATACTGCTTATGTATTTGATTCTACAAAAGGAACAATTTACACAGAAAGAGAAATTCAAATTGAAATGGCTGATGAGCATGGTACAGACTTCTTAGAAGACTTTATCCGTATCAAAGGTTCTATGCGTAAGCAATTAATCGTAAGAACAGTAAATACAAACGCTTTCTTGAAAATTACTGACATTGCTGCTGCAAAAACTGCTTTAGCAAAACCATAATATAAATAAAAGCCCTTGCAATGTGAGGGCTTTTTAAACTACTTCGCTATGATTGTAAAATTTATAAAGGACCATCCGATTGGTATTCCAAAAGGAACAGTAAAAAACATTGATAATAAATTAGCTGAAAGATTTATTGAGGCTGAGTATTGCAAAGAAGCAACAGAAAAAGAACACAAAGCATATTTGAAAAAACTTGCTGATGCTAAAGTAAAAGCTTTAAAAGCATTGAACACACCTAAAACAGTTTGCGAAGAGTGTGAAGAGAACAAAACCTCTAAAACAAAAACAGTTTGTAAAGAGTGTGAAGAAAAAAGATTAAATAAAAAATAAATGTTACTATTACAAATTTATGATTTTACAGTAGGAAAGTATAAGATTCCACAGG
>PIVM01000341.1 GCA_003353945.1 Gammaproteobacteria bacterium | reverse complement strand
TGGAGGGGATTTTTCCAATAAGAAGTTTCCTGCTAATGGAAACAGTATGAACGGTGATAACGCTGTGCGTCGTGCGGTGCCGTATTATGAGCGTATCGTTAAGAACAAGAACAGGATAGAAGGTTGTAATACAGACGATAGTGATTATCCCGAAAAGCTCTATATGATCGACGGGGAATTGTATGATCAGGGCGGTGATGCACACTCGATTTGCGAAGAGGTCCTGGCCCAATATTATAGGGAAGATACAGCCTACGTACTTGTGTTGTTTGATGTGGATACCAATTATGTCAATGAGCTTGGGCCGTGGCCTATGATTCAGCTGCAAGGAGAAAATGGCGGTAGTGGCGTTGCGATGGGGCAGTCATGCTGGACATCCATTGCTGGTTATCAAGGCGGGCTTTAGTTGTTTTTTCTCTGTGGACAGATGAATCATCATGTCTGTTGAACAAAGATGCTGGGCTGTTTGCTCCCCGGAACATCTGATTGTTGAAGATTTTGATACGGCTTCCTTTTGCTACGATAGGCTTAGTGGTGAAACGCACTTGTTAGCGCCCTTTCCTGCCGAGCTATTTCGCTTTATAAAGCAATCACCTCATACTGCTAGCGATATTGCTCACTACCTTTGTCGTTTTTGTGATGAGCCGTATTCTGTTGAGTGGCAGCAGCGTGTTGACCGAACACTCGCCGACCTGGCTGCACTTTCACTGGTAACTCTGGGTAACATAAAAGACCGCTGTGATCATTGCTGATTTGAGTGTGGGTGACCTTCATGGTCTGGCTTGTACGACGGGGATTCGCTACCAGACGGGTTGTTTTACCGCCTGTTTGCATACGGATAATCGCCAGCTGATAGAGACTTTTCGCTTAATTTATCCCCATAATCCACTACTGAATGGTAATACGCTGTGTCAATACCACGTGACCATAGGGCGACCAAAGGGTTTGCGGCGTTGGATCAGGCCGAAGGCGCTGTTTTCCATCGATGGGCATTGGCCGTTTGATCCGTATCCTCTGGATCACGCCTTTCCGATGCTGGAGTGGGGTTTGAACTGGTGTATTGGAACGACAGCCAATCAATATCTGCTGTTACATTCTGCGGTTGTGGAAAAAAACGGTTGTGCGTTAGTCTTGCCGGCTGTGCCGGGCTCAGGGAAAAGTACGCTTTGTTGTGGCTTGGTCAGTTCTGGTTGGCGCTTGTTGTCCGATGAGTTCGGTGTGGTGGCTCCAGGTGCTCGCGAGTTGTTACCTTTGCCTAGAGCAGTCCCTTTAAAAAATGAATCGATAGAGGTGATTCGGCAATTTGCGCCAGAGGCGACTTTGGGGCCAGTTTACGAAAAGACGCGCAAAGGTTTGGTATGTCATTTCGCTCCCCCGCAAGACAGTATTATACGTCAGGGTGAGACTGCGAAGCCGCGCTGGATTGTATTCCCCGTGTATCAACAAGGTATAAAAACTCGCTTGTTTGCAGATGACAAGTCGGTGGCATTTACTCGCTTATCCAATAATTCATTTAACTATCAGTTAACCATGGAGCAAGGGTTTTGCAGCTTGGCAGCGTTAGTGCGTGAAGCAGATTGTTATCGGCTCGACAGTGGTGATTTGTTGGAGTCTGTGAACTTACTGAATGAGTTGGCAGAAGGAGGTGTTTTTGAATAGCTTGCAGCAGGTTATTCGAGAGCCTGATTTATTGAGGCAGTTTGACGTTTCTCAATGGGAAGTGTTGATTCGTCATGCCCGTCATGCGCGTATGTTGGGGACGCTTTATCACTGGGTGCATGATCGAGGTTTTGTTGATGAGGTGCCTCAATTAGCTCTTGATGTGTTGGCTGGTGAGGCGGTGAAGGTTGAGAATCAACAATTGCGTGCGCGCTATGAGTTAACACAACTCGCTGGAGCTTTTGCCAAGACAGATTTCCCCGTGATATTGCTCAAAGGAGCTGCTTACTTATCAGGAAATATTCCCTGTTATCAGGGCAGACGATTTGCTGATGTCGATATTCTGGTTCCCTCCCGCTTTATCGCAGACGCCGAAGAAATCTTGCAACAAGGCGGTTGGGGTATGGAGAGTACTTTATCAGCCTATGACGATCGATATTATCGGCAGTGGTCTCATGAGCTGCCGCCGTATCGGCATTCGCTTCGTGGAGTGGAAGTGGATGTGCATCATAACCTGATTGCACCGACTAGTCGTATTAAGCTGGATGTCGAGAAAATGGTGCAGAGGGCGAGACCGTTATCAGGGTCGCGGTTTTGTGTGCTTTGTCCGGAAGATATGTTTATTCACAGCGCGGTGCATTTGCTGTTTAATGATGAATTGCGCGGAGGGATTCGTGATATTGTTGATTTGAAAATGATGGCGGATCATTTTCATTCGGATGATCAGTTCTGGTCCCGATTGCGGCAACGTAGTGCTGAGCTGGGCGTTGCGCGACCGCTTTATTATGCGATGGATGTTCTGTGTCGATTGTTGGGAGTGAAGGAAGCCGGACAATCTTATGTTCAATCGGCCAAGCCTGGTTATGCGGTGGGTGCATTGATGAGATTATGCATTGATCGTGTTTTGGTGCCGCAGACAACCGCTCAATTTAATGAATCAATACATCATCGATTGTTATATCTTCGTTCTCATTGGTTGCGAATGCCGCCGTTGCTGCTGGCTTATCATTTAAGTTACAAGTGGTATTTA
>PIVM01000975.1 GCA_003353945.1 Gammaproteobacteria bacterium | reverse complement strand
CTGAAGCCATAGTGAAAGCGAGCCTGAATAGGGCGTTTGTCACTAGTTATAGACCCGAACCCGGATGATCTAACCATGGCCAGGTTGAAGCTTGGGTAATACCAAGTGGAGGACCGAACCGACTGATGTTGAAAAATCAGCGGATGAGTTGTGGTTAGGGGTGAAATGCCAATCGAATTCGGAGCTAGCTGGTTCTCCCCGAAATGCGTTTTGGCGCAGCGGTAAATGTTATAATTTAGGGGTAAAGCACTGTTACGTATGCGGGCTGGTAATTCGGTACCAAATCGTTGCAAACTAAGAATACTAAATGAATAATTTACCAGTGAGACTGTGGGGGATAAGCTCCATTGTCAAGAGGGAAACAGCCCAGAGCACCAGTTAAGGCCCCAAAATGATTGCTAAGTGGCAAAGGAGGTGGGAGTGCATAGACAATCAGGAGGTTTGCTTAGAAGCAGCAATCCTTTAAAGAGTGCGTAATAGCTCACTGATCGAGTAAACCTGCGCCGAAAATGTACGGGACTAAGTAATCTGCCGAAACTGTGCGATATATAAATAAAAATATATCGGTAGGGGAGCGTTCTGTTGTAGGTCGAAGTATTAGCGTAAGCGGATATGGACGAAGCAGAAGTGAGAATGTCGGCTTGAGTAACG
>PIVM01000974.1 GCA_003353945.1 Gammaproteobacteria bacterium | reverse complement strand
ATCCAGTAATTGTTGTAACTTTTTTGATTGAGAGTTAGTTAATTTATCAGAATTTTTTAGCACCAGATAATGAGTGCCCTTCAATAAATCTTTACCGGCCTTATCCGCTTTCCTAAATTCTACTCGTCGTTGGTTGCTGAGTGCTTTGCTATAGTTTTGCATGACATGAAAACGATCAAAAACAATATCGGCATTGGGCAAACAATCACGAACAGACTTTTGATACGACGGCCCCATGTCCATCGCTACAGCCTCTATATTTACAGCTGTTTCTTCAGGTAACTGTTTTAAGAATCCGGAAAATACCTCGGCAGTTCGCCCTGCTTCAACCCAAATTAAATGCCCCTCAACCATGTCATAAACAACGGTCATATAGTCGTGACCCTTGGCTCTGGCTACTTCATCTACACCGATATATTTTAGGTCTGTTAATTGGCTTGGATCAAGCGCAGGAAGTGAAGATTTCAAGTACTGTTTATCCATGTTTTTAACCGTTTCCCAACGTATCTTTAAGTGCTGGGAAACGGTTTTAATGCTCATGTGGCGACATAAACCGCTCACTAACCGACACAGTCGTAACGTGTAACGACTGCCTTTGTCTACAAACTCACAGGTTTCCATGCGACGCTTTCCTTCACTGTCGATCACCTG
>PIVM01000030.1 GCA_003353945.1 Gammaproteobacteria bacterium | reverse complement strand
ATTCGTTACTAGTTCATCATTGGGATAAGCCATTAGATAAGAAATTACTTTTAAACTCTTCATGCTTATTCTCCAGCGGATTTTGTTTGCTTGATCAGATCGCGACGCGTGTGCTTTTTACCGCCAAACATACTGACCTGATTGCTGCCGGTGGTGGCGTTGCCAAATCCAAAACCGCAACCACCGCGTTCTGCGTAGGCTTCATGCAATGCATCTTCGCGGTGTGCTGTGGGTACCACATACCGGTCTTCGTAATTAGCGATAGCCAGATAACGGTACATTTCGCGCACTTGCAGTTTTCTCAGACCAACGTCTTCAAGCACCTGCAGATCTTCAGTATTCTCAACCGTTTCAGCGCGCATAAAGGCGCGCATAGCCAGCAGTCGTTTCAGCGCCAGCAGTACCGGTTTTTCGTCTCCCGCGGTTAGCATGTTGGCCAGATACTTCACTGGAATCCGCAGTGAATCCACATCCGGAATTACACCGTTCATGCCAATTTTGTGTGCTTCAGCTGCATTCTGGATGGGGCTTAACGGTGGCACATACCAAACCATGGGCAGTGTGCGGAATTCAGGATGTAAGGGCAGTGCCAATTTCCAGTCCATGGCCAGTTTGTAGACGGGGGACTGTTGGGCAGAAGTCAGAACATCATCGGAGATGCCGTCTTTTCTGGCTTGCTCGATGACTTTCGGATCATTGGGATCGAGAAACAGTTCCAGTTGTTTGTCGTAAAGGCCGGTTTCGCTAGCTGTGCTGGCAGCGTACTTGATCTTGTCAGCATCGTAGAGCAGCACACCGAGGTAGCGAATACGACCCACACAGGTTTCAGAACAGATGGTGGGCTGACCCGCTTCGATCCGTGGATAGCAGAAGATACACTTCTCGGATTTTCCGGACTTCCAGTTGTAGTAGATTTTTTTGTACGGACAACCGCTGACACACATACGCCAGCCACGACATTTGTCCTGGTCAACGAGGACAATACCGTCTTCCTCACGCTTGTAAATTGCGCCTGATGGACAGGAAGCAACACAAGCTGGGTTCAGGCAGTGCTCACACAAACGTGGCAAATACATCATAAATGTATTTTCGAACTCGCCGTAGATTTCCTTTTGGATGTTGTCGAAGTTCTTATCCTTCGAACGTTTGCGGAATTCGGTGCCAAGAATTTCTTCCCAGTTCGGACCCCATTCGATTTTCTCCATACGACGTCCGTCGATTAATGATCGGGGGCGTGCCACCGGTTGGTGTTCACCTTCAGGTGCTGTATGCAGGTGTTGGTAATCAAAATCAAAAGGCTCGTAATACTCATCAATGTTGGGTAGATCCGGATTGAAGAAAATATTCGATAATATGCGGAACTTGCCACCCATGCGGGGTTGTATACTGCCGTCGCTATTGCGTTTCCAACCGCCATTCCATTTGTCCTGGTTTTCCCACTCCTTGGGATAGCCGATACCGGGTTTTGATTCGACGTTGTTGAACCAGGCGTATTCCATCCCTTCACGGGAGGTCCAGACGTTTTTGCAGGTGATTGAACAGGTATGACAACCAATACACTTGTCGAGGTTCAACACCATGCCGATTTGCGAACGAATTTTCATGGATCAGAACTCCTCAAATATTTTCAGGCAAGGGTTGTGGCAGATCGTCACCGTTAGGTCCGTCCAGCCAGTCAACCTTGTTCATTTTTCTTACCACAACATACTCGTCGCGGTTGCAACCAACGGTGCCGTAGTAGTTAAATCCCCAGGACTGTTGTGCATAACCTCCGATCATATGGGTTGGTTTCATCATGGCCCGCGTAACTGAATTGTGATGTCCCCCACGGGTGCCAGTCATTTCAGAGCCGGGTACATTAATGATTCGTTCCTGGGCGTGGTACATCATGGTCATGCCTTCTTTCACCCGTTGGCTGACGACGACCCGGCAGGCGATAGCGCCGTTAATGTTAAACACTTCGACCCAGTCGTTATCTTCGATGTTGACTTTGGCAGCATCGACTTCTGACATCCAGATAATCGGTCCGCCGCGGGACAGGGTCTGCATAATTAGGTTGTCGGAATACACGCTGTGAATGCCCCACTTCTGGTGAGGTGTAAGAAAGTTCAAGGCGATTTCCGGGTTGCCATTTGGTTTTTTATTCATCACCTGTTCCGTAGTTTTAGTGTCTACGGGGGGACGATAAACCATCAGTTGTTCGCCAAAGGCGCGCATCCATTCATGATCCTGGTAAAACTGCTGACGACCCGTCAGGGTGCGCCAGGGAATCAGTTCATGCACGTTGGTGTAGCATGCGTTATAGCTAACATGTTCGTCTTCAAGACCGGACCAGATAGGAGAAGAAATAATTTTCCGAGGCTGCGCCACGATATCGCGAAAGCGAATCTTTTCGTCTTCTTTTGGCAAGGCAAGATGGCTATGATCGCGACCGGTGTTCTTGCTCAGTGCTTCCCATGCCTTAACGGCGACTTGGCCATTGGTTTCAGGGGCCAGAGTCAGAATCACCTCACAGGCATCAATCGCCGTTTCGATTCGGGGACGACCCTGGCTAATGCCCTCTTCAGTGACGGTGTGGTTGAGACCTTTGAGTAATTCAACTTCCGCTTTAGTATCCCAACTCATACCCTTGCAGGCATTACCCAGTTTGTCCATCAGGGGACCAAGGGAAGTGAATTTTTTGTAGGTGTTGGGGTAGTCCCTTTCTACCACGGCCAGGGTTGGCATGGTTTTACCGGGAATCGGGTCACACTCGCCTTTTTTCCAATCCGTGACACCCAGAGGTTGTGCAAGTTCTCCTGGTGTATCGTGTAGAGTCGGTACGGTGACCAGATCGTTTTCAACACCCAGAACACCGTCGGCAACTTCAGAGAACTTTTTGGCGATGCCTTTATAAATTTCCCAATCCGATTTTGCTTCCCATGCGGGGTCAGCGGCGGCGGTTAGAGGATGAATAAAGGGGTGCATATCCGAGGTATTGAGGTCGTCTTTTTCGTACCAGGTTGCCGTTGGCAACACGATATCGGAATACAGGCAGGTCGATGACATACGAAAATCCAAGGTCGTGACCAGATCCAGTTTGCCTTCAGCGCCTTTTTCCTGCCACTCAACTTCTTTGGGCAATGGACCACCCGATACACCAATATCATCGTTCATGACACCATTACGGGTGCCTAAAAAGTACTTAAGGAAATACTCGTGTCCTTTACCGGAAGAGCCGAGAATATTGGAACGCCAGATAAACATATTGCGCGGAAAGTTTTCCGGGCTGTCGGGCGCTTCACTGGCGAATTTGAGTTCGCCGCTTTTCAACTGCTGCACAACATAGTCTTTTGGATCCATGCCGGCTGCGGCCGCATCTTTGGTTATTTGTAGAGGATTGCGATTGAGCTGCGGTGCTGAGGGTAACCAACCCATGCGTTCGGAACGCACGTTCCAATCGATCATGCTTTCTGGGAAATCACCATCACCAGCAAGTGGTGACAGCACTTCTTTCATATTCAGTTTTTCATGACGCCATTGACTGGTATGAGTATAGAAGCAGGATGTGGAGTTCATCTGACGCGGCGGACGACTCCAATCCAGACCAAATGCCAGCGGCAACCAACCTGGTTGGGGGCGTAATTTTTCTTGGCCAACATAATGTGCCCAGCCACCACCGGACTGACCAACACAGCCACACATGATCAACATATTGATCAGGCCACGATAATTCATGTCCATGTGATACCAGTGGTTCATGGCAGCGCCGACGATGACCATTGAACGGCCCTTGGTTTTGTTGGCGTTGTCTGCGAATTCGCGTGCGACCTGAATAACCTGTTCACGGCTGACACCGGTTATTTTTTCTTGCCAGGCGGGTGTATAGGGGATGTCGTCGTCGTAACTGGCAGCGGCATTCTTATCTCCAAGACCGCGGTCAATGCCGTAGTTGGCAACCATCAAATCAAACACGGTTGCAACCGTGGCAGTCGTTCCGTCAGCCAGTGTGATTTCACTGACCGGCACTTTGCGAACTTGCACATCACCGAAATCGGTTTTATGGAAATCGCCCCAGGCTTCATCACCAAAATAGGGGAAGGCGATATCCGCTGTTTTGCCATCAATCTGGCTCAGCTTTAGTTTAGTCTCTGCACCTTTTCCGCCTTCGCGTTCTTCGATATTCCATTTTCCTTTTTCTCCACTTTCACCCCAGCGGAAACCGATGGAACCATGTGGTACGACTAAGTCGCCACTGAGTTCGTCATAGGCCAGTGTTTTCCATTCTGGGTTGTTGTCCTGTCCCATGTTTTTATCAAGATCTGAAGCACGCAGGAAACGCCCGCTCTTCAGAATGTCTTTCTCGTGCTCGTCCAGTAATACCAGCATCGGCATATCGGAATACTGACGTACATAGTCGGTAAAATATTCGCTGGGATTTTCCAGATGAAATTCTTTGAGAATAACGTGACCAAATGCCATCGCCAGAGCGGAGTCGGTGCCCTGTTTTGGATTCAGCCATTGGTCGGTGAGTTTTGCCACCTCGGAGTAATCCGGCGTGATAGAAACTGTTTTTGTGCCCTTGTAACGCACTTCTGTGAAAAAGTGTGCATCCGGTGTGCGTGTCTGAGGTACGTTGGAACCCCAGGCGATGATATAACCGGAGTTATACCAATCGGCTGATTCAGGTACGTCGGTTTGCTCGCCCCAAGTCTGTGGAGATGCGGGTGGCAAGTCGCAATACCAATCATAAAAACTCATGCAAACGCCGCCGATCAGGGAAAGGTAACGCGAACCGGCAGCATAAGACACCATTGACATGGCGGGTATTGGTGAGAAACCCAGGATACGGTCTGGACCGTATTGTTTAACGGTATAGGCGTTGGCTGAAGCGATAATTTCATTCACCTCGTCCCAACTGGAACGAATAAAACCGCCCATGCCACGTTTGGACTTATACGATTTGGCTTTGACCGGATCTTCAACAATTGAGGCCCAGGCATCGACAGGCATCATTGAGCGACGTGCTTCGCGCCAGAGTTTTAACAGCGGTTTTCGCACTTTCGGGTATTTAACCCGATTGGCACTATAGATATACCAGGAATAACTGGCACCACGGGGACAGCCTCGTGGTTCATGGTTGGGCAGGTCAGGGCGCGTGCGAGGGTAATCAGTTTGCTGTGTTTCCCAGGTGATCAAACCATTTTTCACATAAATTTTCCAGCTACACGAACCAGTACAGTTAGCACCATGGGTGGAACGTACGACTTTGTCATGCTGCCAGCGTTGGCGATAGCCGTCCTCCCAAGCGCGACTTTCATTGGTGACCTCGCCATGACCGTCAGCGAATTCACCTTGCGTCTTCTTGAAGAATTGCAGTCTGTCGAGAAAATGACTCATTGTTGACTCCTGATTAAGGGCGTTTCAGACCCTACGATTGTTCTCATATTCCGAACGTATAAACTGTTGCGAAGTGTATTTCTTCTTCTCTCGAAAGAGAAGGGACTGACCGTACTTATCCTGAATGTTCCCTACCACACCCTGATGAGGGTGATGTCTGGATTTTCCCTCCCCCGCTTGCGGGGGAGGGGTAGGCTGGGGGCAATAAAAATCACGGGTTTTTATGTTCTGCACCGGGACGCAGATAAAACCACCAGTTGATAACAATGCAAAGCGCATAGAAAGTGGCGAAGCCGTAAAGCGCATACTCAGGTGTTGTTGCTTTGATTTGCTCACCAAGTACCTTAGGCATGATAAAGGCGCCATAGGCTGCTACGGCTGAGGTCCAACCCAGTACAGGGCCAGCCTGTTCTTTGTCGAATACCATGGCGATGGTGCGGAATGTAGAACCGTTGCCAATGCCTGTGGCTGCGAAAAGAATCAGGAACAGGATGAAGAAGGGTACGAAGAACTCTTCAGGTGTCGCAGATCCGTATGCAGCTTTCATGTAATAGGCGACACCAATGGCGCTACCAACCATGACAACAGAAATGATTTGAGTAACCAACGCACCGCCAACTTTATCCGCAATCCAGCCACCTAAAGGACGAATAAGAGCGCCAATAAATGGGCCCATCCAGGCGTACATAAGAGCGCTGGGGCCGTTAGGGTTAACAGTGTCATGAGTAAGTACACCATCGACTCCGGCAATATGGCTGAAACCGAATACCACTTTTATGGTCAGGGGCAGAGCCGCTGAGAAACCGATAAAGGATCCGAAAGTCATGGTGTAGATGACTGTCATGGCCCAGGTGTTTTTGTTGCCAAAGATTTGATACTGACGATCCAAGCTATTCCTGATCTGGCCAGGCAACAGTTTTAGTGCAAAAACAGTTGAGGCGATAACGATGGGTAATACGATCCACTTGCTGATACCAAACCCGGAACCGTTGGCCGCTTCGGGCAGCATTAGCCACAAGCCAAACAGGGCAGTACAGAACCCAATGCCCAACATAACACTGATCAGGCTGAATGAACCGACAGGTCCGGGGATGTCAGGAGAGACATGATCGGCTCGCAGATTGTTCATGCCGAACCAACCGGCAAAGGCCAATGGAACGAGAAACAGTAGCCAGACAAGGCCGGCGTTTTGAATCCAAGCTTCAGTGCCTGCTGGGATTTTGCCGATCAAGGTGCCTGATGTATTAACCAGCGTCATCGGATCACCACCAAGGGCGCCAAACATGCCAACAGTCATGGCCAGTGGCACCAATATCTGCATGGTGGTAACGCCAAAATTACCTAAACCAGCGTTCAATCCAAGCGCCAGACCTTGCTGCTTTTTGGGGAAGAAGAAGCTGATGTTTGACATCGAAGAGGCAAAGTTACCCCCACCAAAACCTGACAGTAAGGCCAAGACCTGGAAGACCCACAAAGGAGTCTGAGGATTTTGCAGCGCGATGCCTGCTCCCGTCGCTGGGATTATCAGCAAGGCTGTAGTAAAGAAAACGGTGTTACGTCCACCGGCAATGCGGATAAAAAAGCTGCTTGGGATGCGCAGAGTCGCACCGGTCAGGCCAGCAATTGCCATAAGGGTAAACAATTCAGATTTTGCAAAGGGAAAACCGAGGTTCAACATTTGCACTGTGATGATTCCCCAATATAACCATACGGCAAAGCCGCACAATAAACTGGGGATGGAGATCCAGAGATTACGATTGGCAATTTTCTTGCCCTCGCTTTCCCAGAATTTCTCGTCTTCCGGGTTCCAGGTAGTAATATCAGACATGTTGCTGTCCTCCGTTGGTGAACATAAAAACGTGATTAATTTGCTGCATAACTTTCATTACTGCGCTTACTTCATTGTGTTAAAAAACTACTGTGTTAAAAAACTACTGTGTTAAAAAACTACTGTGTCAAAAGATTACTGTGTTAAAAAGTGACTTTTCATCGCATCGCGCACTCGTTCAAGGTGCGCTTCGGCCTTAAAGGCGTAATACATCCAGATCATGCACATGCCCAGGACACCGTACAGAACCATAAAGCAGGAACTGCGAATGCTGGTCAGGTCTGAAGCTAGCCCGAATATAACGGGCAGGACAAATCCGCCCAAACCACCGACCACACCGACGAAACCGCCTACAACACTCATGTTGTCTGGATAACTATCTTGTATCAGACGGTAGATGCTGGCTTTGCCAAAACCCATGGTGATGCCCATTACAAAAATCAGTGCGGTGAAAAACCAGACGTTGACACTCAGTTCCAATTGAATCTCTTTCGTAATGCCATGGATATTCATGGTGGTGGGTGGATAGGAAAGAAAAAACAAACAAACAATGCAGATCCAGAAAACGCTCCAGTTAACATGTCGTGGGTTATACGAGTCAGAAAGTAAACTGCCGACTGAGCGTACCAGTGTGCTGGGTAGAGTGAATACCAGTGTGGCCAGACAGGCGTTTTGAAGTGTCAATCCATATTCAGACATAAAGTATTGTGGTAACCAGAGAGTGATAGCAACGAAGCCGCCAAAGACAAAAAAGTAATAGAGCGCAAAGCGCCATACTTTTAGTTCACGAAAATGCTTTAGTTGTTCTGATCGGTGAGCATTGCGAATCTGGCGACGATTTTTTTCAACGGCAGAGTCTTTGAATGTAAAAAGTAAGAAGAGAATGGCCGTAATAAAAAGTGCTACGCCAAAAGCCTGTGGCACCATGCGCCAACCGTAACTGAGTAGAATGATAGGAGCGATAATATTGGTGAGTGCAGCGCCCAAATTTCCGAGGCTAAAAACACTCATGGTCAGATTGTTTTGCTCTTTTTCAAACCAGTCCGCTGTGTAGGTGATACCAATCGCAAATGAGCCACCTGCCATTCCAACGAGCAGTCCACTGAGCAGGTAGTGCCAGTAAACTGTTGCGAACGACAGCGCGTAACAGGCGGCTGCAACAAACAACATCTGTAAGAAAGATATTATGCGTCCACCAAAATAATCGCTCAGTAGTACCAGTGGCAGCCTCGATATCGCACCAGACAAAATCGGTATAGCGACCATCAATCCAAACTGACTTTGGCTTAATGCCAAGTCCTGCTGGATTTGTATGCCGATGATCGAAAACATAGTCCAAATGGCAAAATTGACCGTGAACGCGAGGGTGTTCATTGTCAGTGTGGACCATTGTTTTAGCGCTAGCGTTGCCATGATGCAAACGGGTTTTTGTGTATGATGGTGCTGATTTAAAAACAAAAAGCCCTTTCTTGGAATTGATTTGGATCAATTTAATACCGCCTCACTCATGGCCTGATGAGGCTAAATACCACCTTGGAGGTATGGGAGGTGATAGATGGTATCCAATTGAAATATATAAGAAATAATGGCTTTGGTGGTAAGTTCTGAAGTTGTTTGTGACAGTTTGGATTCTTTGTAGGTATTTTACGTAATGATGTGTAGAATGCTGCATCAGAAGGAAAAGGGCTGATTGCAAATCAACCAACTGCAGTTACAAATACAATTATGACTGACGAGACAAGTTATACCGTACTTATCATTGATGACCACCCCATGCTGCGCAAAGGTATTGTGCAGTTGTTAGAGTTTGAGACCGGACTGCATACTGTCGGTGAAGCTGGGAGTGGCGTTGAAGGTGTTGTACTGGCAAAGGAATTGGAACCCGATATTGTTTTGCTCGATTTGAATATGAAAGGCATGACCGGTATCGATACCTTAAAAGAGATCCGCAAGGAAAATATTGATTGCCGTGTTGTTGTATTTACAGTGTCAGATGACGATGCTGATGTGGTGGATGCTTTGCGGGCAGGAGCGGACGGCTATTTGCTTAAGGATATGGACCCGGAAGATTTGGTGGCAAAACTCTATCAAGTCGCTGAAGGTCAACTGGTCATCAATGAACAACTTGCTTCAGTGATGGCATCAGCAATTCGAGGCGCAGGGCAGGAGCCAGCGATGCCCTCGTTTACTGATAGGGAAAAACAGATACTTAAGCTGATTACCCGCGGTTTGAGCAACAAGCTGATCGCACGCAAATTGGATATTACCGAAGGCACGGTTAAAGTCCATGTAAAGAATTTATTGAAAAAACTCCAGCTGTCATCGCGTGTTGAGGCAGCAGTATGGGGAGTAAAGCAGGGTTATAAATAAGCTTGCTCCTTGCCCCATCTGGCTGTGCGAATACCACATTGATAATGCGTATTTGAAGAGTTTTTGCTCTGAAGTCTGTTACATACCTCCAAATACCCGATAGTGCATTTCTTGTATACCTTCCGTTTCTATCATACTAAAAAATCCCTGAAAAAACATTGTGTTAAATGTTTTTCCGTCTTACCTCTAAAGTGGTAGGCACAAGGTTGTTGCAAAACGACAGGTTTCTTGAGTATTGATCTAGATCAGTTCAAGCCGGTGTGCGCTCTTATATTTTAACTGCGGCGATAAGGCAAACGAATCGAAACATTGTCTCGAAAATGCCAGCTATAATGCGTTATTAATGGACGGTTTCTGCGTTATATCGACGATATGATGTTGACGGTACATGGGATTAGTTTTTTAGGGTCGTGAAAACAAAAGATTGCCCCAAGGTTGGATAATCATTTTTTTTCACAGCACTTACGTCAGTAACTGACCAGCTCCTCACCTGTTTGAATCGGAGAACATACGATGTCTGCGGAAAAACTCAATCTACTCAATTTTGGCGATAAAAGTATCCGGACACTGCATATCACCTGGATCGCTTTTTTTATCACTTTTGTTGTCTGGTTTAGTCACGCCCCGTTATTGGTATTTATTAAAGAAGCGTTTGATTTGACCTCACAGCAGGTTAAGGCTTTGATGATTCTTAATGTGGCAATCACTATTCCGGCAAGGATAGTCATTGGTACTCTGGTTGATAAATACGGCCCACGGCATGTTTACAGTGCCTTATTGATCATTTCATCTTTAATCTGTTTTGCCTTCTCAATGTCAAACAGTTATGAACAACTGGCATTATTACGGTTTTTACTCGGTTTTGTTGGCGCTGGATTTGTTATTGGTATTCGTATGGTCGGCGAATGGTTTCCTGCCAAAACGGTTGGAGTTGCCGAAGGTGTTTATGGTGGTTGGGGTAATTTTGGTTCAGCCGCTGGTGCCATGACTCTGCCTTCGATTGCCTATTTTTTTGGTGCGTTCGATTCAATCGACCCACAGGATTCCTGGCGTTATGCCATTGCACTGACCGGTGTTGTTGCTTTCTTTTATGGTATCTTTTACTTCGTGTTCGCACGAAATACGCCGAAGGGTTCTACCTATTTCAAACCCAAAAAACACGGTGGTCTGGAAGTTACCAGCAAATTTGATTATTACTTCTATATTGCAATGTGTGTTCCGATGTACGTTGCCCTCGCTGTATTAACCTGGAAGTTGTCGCCAGCAAAACTGGGTTTGCTGACAGAGACCACCAGCATCATTATGTATGTGGGTTTGGTTCTATTGTTTTTCTTTCAGGTCAGTCGCATTCATCATGTCAATGAGGAAATGCTCCAACACGGTGTGGCGGAAAATCAGCGCTATAAGTTCAAGCAGGTCGCAGTATTGGATATCGCCTATTTTGTTACTTTTGGTTCAGAGCTAGCAGTTGTCTCCATGTTACCGCTGTTTTTCCTTGAAACATTTGACAGCCTGGATCCCGTTAAAGCGGGGCTGCTGGCATCGGGCTTTGCATTTATGAATCTGGTAGCACGACCGAGTGGCGGCTTATTGAGTGATAAGTTTGGTCGTAAGGCCACTCTGTCTGTTTTGATCGCCGGTTTGACCATTGGATATTTTATTCTGAGCACGATTGACAGCAACTGGTGGATACCTCTGGCTGTAATTTCCACGATGGCATGTTCGTTCTTTGTGCAAGCGGGTGAAGGAGCCGTGTTTGCAATGGTACCATTGGTTAAGCGTCGAATGACGGGCCAAATTGCTGGGATGGCAGGCGCTTATGGTAATGTGGGAGCGGTTATCTATCTGACGGTCCTGTCTTTTGTGGATTACTCTACGTTTTTTATGGTCATTGGCGCATCTGCTGCGGTGGTCTGGTTGTTTATTTTCTTCCTGGACGAGCCCGAAGGGCATATGACAGAAGTGTTGCCGGATGGCACAGTACAGTTGATCGAAGTGTCATAGTCGGAGATACTCCGTCTATCGATGGTTTGAAAACAGGGTGTCGCCCATGTGATCAGCATCGCCAGCAAGCTATGTGAAGGTCATGCACGGGGAAGAACATGGTAGACAATGCCCTGCCTGCCGAAAATAAAGAAAAGAGAGAAAAGAGCGATGATGGAGTGTTCACCGCGGCGCTGCATCTTCGTTATGGCTATTGCAGTATTGCCGGTGCAAAAGAACACAACGATGACAGTGTTGAGGCCTATCTGCCTGAGGAACCCGCCTTAACAACAAAGGGCGCGGTTTTTCTGATAGCTGATGGCGTCAGTACGGCTGAAAAAGGCAAGGAGGCTAGTGAGCTGTGTGCCAGCTTGTTTGTACGTGAGTATTATCACACCCCTGAATTGTGGAGCGTTAAAAAAGCAGGTCATAATACGCTGACCGCCATAAACCGGAAACTTTATGCTAAAAACCATGAGTTTCAGGAACCCTCTCGCGGCTATGCTACAACATTAAGCCTCGTTGTCGTCAAATCCCATATTGCACATATCTTTCATGTTGGCGATTCAAGAATTCACCTGCTGCGTGGTGATCGACTGGAGACGCTCACGGAAGATCATTCTGAGCTTAATCAAAACAGTTATGCGCTCACTCGGGCCATGGGTATTGATGTGGCGCTTCAAGTTGATTATCGTCAGTTTGTTTTACGAGAAAACGACTGTTTTTTAATGACCACCGATGGTATCCATGATTTTATTGATCTGCAGTCTTTGCAAAAAGTGATTCAATACGGCACGGACGATTTAACGGATACTTGTCAGCAACTCAGTGAAATGGCATTGGCCAACGGCAGCAAAGACAATATTAGCTGCCAGATTTTTCAGACGACTGAACTGTCTGCCAGAGGCAGTGATGATTTGCACAACCTGCTCAGCATGAAACCATTTCCACCGCCTTTGTCGGTCGGTTATAAGGTGGATGGTTATCGCGTGATAAAGGAAATTCATGCCAGTTCGCGCAGCCAGGTTTATCTGGTTGTCGATGAACAGACTGACAGGCAGCTGGTGATGAAGACGCCTTCTATCAATTATCAGGATGATTCTGCCTATATCGACCGATTTTGTGTTGAGGAGTGGGTAGGTCGGCGCATTGATAGTGAACATGTTGTTAAAGTGATTACACCGGATCGAAAAAAAAGTTTCCTCTACTATTTAATGGAATATGTTGAGGGAGAGTCGTTAGAGTCCTGGATGCTCAGGAATAAACGACCTACAGGCGGCAAAGTGTTAGCCATTGCGAAGGGCATTGCTGCAGGTGTTATTGCATTGCACGACGTGGAAACCATCCATCGCGACCTTAAACCGGGTAATATTATTATTGACCAACAGGGGAAGGTGAAAATTGTTGATCTTGGGTCGGTCCATGTCGCCAGTATTGCCGAGATTCAAAGCTCGATTGACGCCGCTGAAGTTTTAGGGACTGTCAATTATACTGATCCTGAATACATACTGGGAAAGGCTGCTAATACCAAGATGGATCAGTTTAGTTTGGCAAGCATTGTCTACGAGATGTTAACTGAGACATTTCCTTATGAGAATGCACTGGAAAAATGTAAAACAGAAAACGATTTCAAAAAGATCAAGTATACCTTGAGCTTTAAACATAACCAGGAAATACCGATATGGTTTGATGGCGCCTTGAAAAAGGCCGTGTCGATCAATCCGGCGGACCGCTATCCAGACCTGGACAGTTTTATAAAGGATCTAAGCCAACCTAATCCCGGGTTTCTTACCAATGAGTATATGATTCATTTGGAGGATACATTGCCTACTGTCGATGTTGCTGTGGTGTTTAGTTTTTTTTGGGCAGGTTCGATTATTCTGGCTATTCTGGTTTATTTTATCTAAAACTGTTTTTTTATGAGTAAATAGATATGAACAAAATGGATGAGCGGCCAAGCGTAACACAATCGCTTGTTTTAAGAACAGGTCTGGCTCTTGCGGCGATTATTTTTTCAACACTGGTCGTGATAGTAGGGTCGACAATGACAACTGAATCGGTTGAAGGTGATGCGGCGGCAATTAATATTGCTGGATCACTGCGCATGCAATCTTATCGCATTGCGACAAAAATATTATTGAAGGATGCAAAACAAATGGAAATTGCTTTGCTCGATTTTGAACGGCGTTTAAATGAACCCATGCTAAAAGGTGTGCTTACACGTAACGTTTCCGATGAGATGAAACAATCATATTTTGGTATCGACAGGCAATGGCAACAGCGAATGAAACCGATGTTACAGGACAGGTCTCACGTTCTTGATCGTGAACACCCCTATTTAAAGAACGTAGATGATTTTGTGAATAATATAGACTTAATGGTTAAGCTGTTAGAGAAGAGTTTTGAATCAAAAATACGATTGCTGCGTATTGTGCAGTTTTTTAGTTTAGCGCTGACATTGTTTGTTGTTTTTATCATGTTAGTTAAATTACAAACTAATGTAGTTAACCCTTTAAAAGAGCTAGTGGTCAACGCAGGACGTATTCGTGGTGGTGACTTTAATAGTCGAATTATGCATAACAGGGATGACGAACTGGGTTTGTTAAGTAGCAGTTTTAATCAAATGGCGGAGGATTTGTCAAAATTGTACGGCAGACTGGAAAGTCTGGTTGAGGAAAAAACGGCCGAATTGAGACGCAGCAATGAAAGTTTGGTTTTGCTCTATGAGAGTAGCCGCAAAATCAACGAGGGGTACCAGCAACCGGATGTTTTGATTATAAGTATCTTAGGTGATTTACGAAATACCGCTGGACTGCAGGAGGTGGCACTCTGTTTGGAAGGCGAGGGCGATATCTCTCATCATTGTCTCTACGAACAACAACAGGGCAAGCCGTCTTTTTGTCATCCTCAGAATTGTGAAGCACAATTGAAGTTAATCAATTGCAAGAACGGCCAAAACAGTAGCAATCTGTTGTCTAGTTTTCCGGTTAAGAAACAGCAATATTATTACGGTGAACTGATAGTAAAACGATTAAAAAATATACCGCTCGATGCTTGGCAGAATCAGTTAATAAATGCTGTTGCTGATGTTATTGCCAATGGACTCAGTATGCAGCAACAGCATCAACAGGAAAGTTACCTCATTCTTGTTGAGGAGCGTACGACTATTGCTCGAGAATTGCATGATTCTCTGGCTCAGGCGCTGTCTTATCAGAAATTTCAAGTGAGTAGGTTGAAAAAGGCGATAGAGAACGAGTCACCCAAAGACGTGCTTGATGAAGTCGTGGCGGACATTCGAGAAGGTGTAGATTCAGCTTATCGGCAATTGCGAGAATTATTGACGACTTTTCGTTTACAGCTGGATTCTCTCGGATTGGCGCCCGCACTTTCGGGAACGATTCGAGAGTTTTCAGAACGCAGTGATATCCAATTTCACTATGACCATCAGTTAGACGGCATACAGCTTACACCTAATGAAGAGATTCATTGTCTACAGATTATTCGTGAAGCGATATCCAATATTGTGAGTCACTCCAATGGGGAAAATGCATGGTTGACGCTGTTGCGAAAATCCGATGGTGCTATTGAAGTGATTGTTGAGGATGATGGTAAGGGGTTGGGTGAAAACCCTGAAAAGTTACATCACTATGGTTTAGCCATTATGCAGGAGCGGGCACGCAGTTTACATGGAGGACTGCAAATATCGAACAGAGCGAGCGGGGGGGTTAGAATTGCTTTGGATTTTCATCCGCAATCCTTGAGATCTGTTTGATAAAAGTGGATAGAAAAGAAGCAGGGGTTTGTATCATCGACTGGCATTACTGTCGTCAAATATTAATCGTTTTTTGTACAGTATTAAGTGGCATCTCAACGTTTATATGGGTGCATACTTTCTGATTGTTAGACAATGCAGAAGTTATTTAATTGTCTTTTGAAACAAATGTATAGCTTGAATTTCATTGTTTTTTTATTACTGCTATGCTGGGCGCTTGTTGTGAGCCATTGGCATGAGATTAATTACTAAATTGTAATTAATTTTGATGCCTTATTTGATGGTTTAAAAATCACCTGTTAAAGTAGCGATTCGCTCAGGATTTTGCTTCGCCAATAAGCCATTTGAACTGAAAACAGCTGGATTTCTCAGGTCTTTTCTTTAGAACTTGTTTATTATGCTTGTCGCGATAGTTACCCGAGAAATAGGGCAATATTGCGCGCTATTGTGTACCGGTTGGTCTGCCAGTAATTTTTTTTGTTTTAGATCAGGGTTAATAGGCAAATGTTTAAGTAGAGTCAAATTGTCAAATGGCCAAGCATCGGTATCGTGTTTTGGCAGAGGGTATGTCAATAAAGGGTGAATAGAGACTGCTTGGACTTCATTTGTAAGTTCTGTGTCTGAACGGTTACCTAATAGAGTAAACGATGTATCCACCTAACACCTGTGTGCCTCACACAGGGTTATCTTTAAATCGCTTCGACTGTGTAATATTTAATGATGAATAAAGACAAAGACAGCGCTATTCAGCAATTGTTGATCTGGCTGACCTGCCTTTTTTTAACGGTTGTATTTTTTTACGGCATGGATTTATTGGTCATGGGTATGCAGGGGTTGGCTCTTAATGCTGACCTGACACCTGCGTCCTGACCTGCTTAAAGGTTGCAATATTTATGTTGCTTGCTCGGAATTGATTGTTGCCCTGGGAAATAAACCATGCACTCTGCTACTGAAATGTTGAAGCGTTACACTATTGTTCTTCTATTGGGCGGTGCCCTGTTACTTGTCCTATTGCTTGTGTTAGGCCTTGGTGATTTGGCTGTGGCCTCGACAGACGCCGCATCCACACAGGCTGCTGAATCTGTAGAAGCAGTTACTGGGGCCAGCTCACAAGGGGCTCCGCGATTATCGGAGGGGGATTATCCAGATGTTGGCGTAAGCAGTCGCTCCCTGGTGTGGTTAGTCGCACAGTTGCACCTGTTTTTTGCCGCACTTGTGTTAGCGGTTCCCATCTTTGTTTTGGTGATTGAATTAATTGGCATATTCAGTAGCGATGATCGCTACGATGATATGGCCCATGAATTTATGAAGATTACCTTAACTTCCTATGCCATCACGGCACTTTTTGGCGGTGCGTTAACTATTGCGTTGGTTCTCTTATACCCGGATTTCATGTCATATATGACCCGCGTGTTCAGGGGGCAGTTGCTGGTGTACCCGGTGTTGTTCTTCCTCGAAAGCCTGTTGCTGTATATTTATTACTATGGTTGGTATGCAATGCGATATGGTCAGCGCAAATGGATGCACGTTGGGTTGGGACTATTGCTCAATTTTGTGGGGCTGGCATTGCTGATGGTCGCTAATTCCTGGTCAACCTTTATGATGGCGCCTTCAGGGGTTGATGCCCAAGGTGTTGTGACCGGTTCGATGTGGGAAGCGATGGCCGGTCATTTATGGAATCCTCTGAATATTCACCGCTTTATCGCCAATATAGCCTTCGGTGGCGCCGTGGTTGGTGCCTATGCAGCATTTAAATTTCTTAATGCCAGCACGGCTGAGGATAGAGCGCATTATGACTGGATGGGGTATACCGCCAATTTTATCGCTATCCTTGGTTTTCTACCTCTGCCTTTTGCCGGGTACTGGTTAACCGCAGAAGTTTACGCCTACTCTCAGCAAATGGGGATTATGTCGATGGGTGGCATACTGGCCTGGACCTTTGTGATTCAGGCGGTGCTGGTTTGTACCATTTTGTTTGCTGCCAATTATTACCTGTGGACCGGAATGACGCGAACAGATGGCGCCGATCGATATCAGTGGTTGGTTAAGTACATAGCCATCGTCATGGTTCTGGGCTTTTTGGTGTGGGTTACGCCACATAACGTTATTTACACCGTTGCAGAAAAAGCGCAGCTCGGTGGTGGTCATCATCCGATACTGGCGCCCTTGGGTATTATGCCAGCCAAAAACATAGCCGTGTTTTTGATGCTCGTGTTTACCTTTCTTTCTTTCCAGATATACCGCAGGGCAGACAAGGTCATTACAGTGCCTTGGAAAAACTGGGGTAATGCCTTGATGGTTTGTATTTATCTTGTGGCAACAGTCAATATCATATTTGCTGGTGTTTACTATGGTTACTACACCAATACCGTGTACAAGGTCGGTTCGAGTGTGATGCAAGTTGCTTCAACGGTGGTGGTGATTATCTCCGGTGTGGTGATTGACACCTTGATGTTTAAGGGGGCTGAAAAAATGCCTGTTACCTGGGGTCGAGTATCAGCCCGCTCACAATATGCGTTGTTTGCCCTGCCGGTTGTCTTCACCTGGTTAATGGCATTGATGGGTTATGTGCGTTCCGCCATGCGCGGTCACTGGCACGTTTACACTGTGATGCGAGATAACTCTCCAGATAACTATGTGCCAACCCTGGCTTATGTCGGCAATATGGTATCTCTGTCGACGGTCATTTTTCTGACCTTCCTGTTATTTGTTTTTTGGGTTGCTGATTTGAGTAACGTCCGACAGATTAAACCGGTAGCATCAGGGTTAGTAGGAGGTGATGCGCGGTGAAAGTATTAATACAGATTTGCTCATTCGGTGCGGCGATGCTGATTGCTTTTACCGTAACAATGTATTCGTTGCCGCAACGTCGCGGGGAAGTACCACCAGAACCAAAAGCCGTGGATCTTTCGCAGATGACGATGGGAGATTTTGTAGCGTTAGGTGATGATCTATACCGCAACCGGGGCAGTTGTCCTCTATGTCATAATGATTTGGGAAGAGCGCCCGATTTAGAGGCAATGGATGTGGTCGGAGAGCTTGAAAAGACGCTGGCTAAACCGGAATACAAGGGCGAGGCAAAAACCGTTGAAGAATATTTGCGCGAGTCAATGGTGAATCCCAGTGCCTTTGTGGTGAAAGGCTTCGGTAAAAAAGGCAGTAATGATACCGAATCACCCATGCCCGCTTCGGATGCACCACCCGCACAGCTTTCAGCGACTGAAATCGATGCAATCATTGCGTATTTGCAGGACAAGGACGGATACAAAGTCACTGTAACCTTGCCAGAGGCTAGCAAGGAAGAAGATAAAAGCACGGAAACAGCATCTGCGGCTGCTCCGGCAAAACCGCCTGAGTTTGCTCAGACGCCAGAGCAGGCTTTGGCCAAATATGCCTGCGGAGCTTGTCATACGCTAGGCAAAGTTGAATCCGTCGTCGGACCCGATTTGAATACGGTCGCCCAGCGTTTGTCTTTGGCGGAAATTCGCGAAAGCATTATCGCGCCTAAAGCAGAAGTTGCAGAAGGGTTTCCGGATATTATGCCGGATTATGGCGCCCGCATGAGCGTGGGTGAGTTAGAGATGATCAGCCAATACCTGTTTCAACTGGGTGATCATGGTTCTCAAGCATCTGGCAATACATTGCCCGAAGAACAAGCTAGTAACAGTACGGGGGATCACTCATCATCATGAGATTATCGGCCTTTTGGAAAGCCCTGTTTATCATTCTTGTTTCCTGGGCAGTGCTACAGTGGGCAATACCGCCCCTGGTACCCATTTCACTGATAGCGACTTACATGTCGATAATTATCAGTGGTGTTATTCTTTACTATTCCAGTGATGATGCATTGCTTGAAGAGATGCTTGAGCCCGTAATTAAGGTGCTACGAGACGATGATCAACGTCTGGTTCGTTGGTGTTTTTTAATATTCTTTTCCGCAGTATCCGGGTATTTTACTTTCTCGTTTGTTAAACCTTCCATAACGGTGCCGCCTGAGATTCGTCAGGTTCACCCGTCACCACCATCTCGCATGGATCTGCAGGGAAAGAAATACGATTTATCTGCGCTGGAAAATCCGATTCGCCAAAAAGTGCTTGCTCAGCTGGATAAAGACCCCAAGGCCGCTTGGCAGTATTATCACGAAGAAGTGAATAAGGGAAGGGATCTCTATTTTCAAAATTGTTTTTATTGCCATGGTAATGGACTGGATGGCAATGGCCATTATGCGCCGGCCTTTGATCCGCTTCCCACTAATTTTCAAGGTAGTGGTTCTATAGCTCAGTTGCAGGAGTCCTATTTGTTCTGGCGCATTAACGGTGGGTATATTGGCTTGCCAAAAGTTGCCATGCCTTGGCGTTCTGTTATGCCTGCCTGGCATGAGATGATAGAGCCACAAGAAGCTTGGCAGATGATTACTTTTTTGTATGATTATGTCGGTCAGGTGCCGCGAATCTGGGATCATGCGCAGTCAAAGCAAGTTACCGGTATGAAGGATAAGCTTAAGAGCCAGCGTAAGGACATGAGTGGTGAGGCGCAGTATCAATTCCGCTGTGCGGTTTGCCATGGTGAAAATGGTGAAGGCGATGGGCCCGCTGCTGAATTTTTATCTCCCAGGCCTCGAGATTTTGCGCAAGGTATGTACAAATACAAAACCTCACCTGGAACGCTACCGCCCAGAGATGAAGATTTGTTCAACGCAATCAAATATGGTCTGCAGGCTACCAGTATGACGGGGTGGGCAGGCATTTTGAGTGACAAACAAATTACATCATTGATCCCGGTTTTAAAGAAGTTCGATACATCTGCCGCTTGGGCGCCAGAGGATGCTGAAGATGATGCATTTGATGATGATGGCCATTATCTGAAAGCAGATGTGCAAGTCATTAAAGAGCAGATTTCATTCAGCGAGCAAGAACCTTACACACCCGAATCTATCGAGAAAGGTAAAAAGGTTTATGATGAAAACTGCAAAAAATGTCATGGTTTACATGCGCGGGGCGATCGTCATTCAGGTGAGATTACCGATGATGACTGGGGGTATCGCATTTGGGCGCGTGATTTGACCAAGCCCTGGAGCTGGCGTTTGGGCACCATGTTCCCAGCAAACGGAGAAGGTAAACAGCAGGAACAGATCATTAGAAATATCTATACTGCGGTATCCATGGGTATTCCGGGTTCACCCATGCCATCGCATGAAGGGTTTGACGGTGATGAAGATCCCGTGTTGCGCTCGGATCGCTGGCATGTTGCCAACTACATATATTCACTGAGCCTGGAGCAAGTTGAACCCGGTAGTGAGCAGGTTATTGTCGCTACTGAATTGATGGAAGAACTGCCTGGTACGGTGGATGATCCTGTCTGGCAAACTGCTCCAGCGGCCAACTATTATCTGGCGCCGAATATTATTCATGAGGATCGCTTATTTACGCCGTTGAATGACACTATTGCAGTACGTGCGGTTTATAATGCGACCGAGATTGCATTTCTAGTAGAGGTCAATGATCGTACAAAGAGTATTCCTGGGGGTGAGGTCTTGTCACAGTTAGAAGATAAGGATGAAGTCTTTTATTCTGACGCAGTGGCGATAGAGTTTCCCAAGGAAAATGCCTTTTCTCAAGACCCTGTGGAAAAACCGTTGATTAGCCATGGCGATGAGTCGCACAAATCAACGATCTGGTACTGGAATGCGGGATCAGTTGAACCTGTTGTGAAAGCAATGTCCCTGATATTTGATAGTGCAGGTAAAGAGACTCCTTTGAAAATGCGTGATCAGCATGATCTGAAGGTTACTGCCAAGTGGGCGGATGGACGCTGGCAGGTATTGATGAAACGCGCACGTTTTCCTGAGGGTTCGCCGGACCTGAGTTTTGGCCAGGGTAGAATGATCCCCATTTCCTTTGCAAACTGGGATGGGAATAACGCAGAAAAAGGACCAAAACATACGTTCACTCCATGGTTCTGGTTATACCTGGCAGAGGAAACGGATTATTCTAAATTGATTGCCGCGCCGCTGGGTGCAGTGTTCGGTACATTTTTAGCTGGACTGCTGCTAATTTACTGGCAGCGTAAACAAGTTGGTAAATAATACGTAAAATTTACTACCAGCGGATCTGTTAAAAGTGTTCAAAAGGAAAATAAGACAGCATAATGGGAGATTCGACTGTTAATGTAAACGAAAAATCATTGGTCTGTCGGGGGAGTGGTTGAGTGAAAGATGAGCCGTAGGAGTAACAAATGTAGGAGTAACAAATCACGGGGTACTCAATTAACTTAATTTAAATGTAGAATAATAGTCAGTGGTAGTACACTGAGGTCAGTGTAAATTATGAGGAGAACACGTATGCGACAAGTAGCTATTTCAGCGACAGCACTAATTACATCGCTTCTTTGTGCTTCGCCGGGCATAGCCGGTAGCGATGACGCAAAGCAACTTTATTCGAAACATTGTGCCGCCTGTCACGGAGAAAATGGTGATGGTATAGGTACTGCAGAGAAATTTCTATACCCGAAAGCGAGAGATTTTACTCGCGGCGTGTATAAGTTTCGTACAACACCAAGTGGCTCCCCTCCCACGGATGATGATATCTATCGCAGTATTAAGTACGGTGTGGCCGGAACTTCCATGCCGGCCTGGGACCGCATGACAGAAAAACAGCTGCTAGGTCTGGTTCAGTATGTCAAAACATTCTCCGATATTTTTGAGGATGAGGAGGCGATGGAGAAGCCGGTCACTTTGACCAAAGAATCAAAGAATACTGCGCAGAGTGTTGCCAGCGGTAAAAAACTCTACGTTGAACTTGAGTGCAACAAGTGTCACGGTGATGAGGGTCGAGGTGATGGGCCGTCAGCTGCTACTCTGACAGATGACTGGGATAACCCCATAACACCTTACGATCTGACATTAGGGCCTTTGTTGATGAAAGGCGGTGCAGCATCAGCAGATATTTACAGAACGCTGGTAACTGGATTGGATAGTACGCCAATGCCATCTTTTGCTGAGGAACTGAATCCAGCACAGACATGGGATGTGGTACATTACATTCAATCGATGTCAACAGTGTCGCTTGACGCTGCATCTCTCGCTCCACAGAAGACTCCCACGCTGAAAGCGGTGAAGGTCAATGATCAGTTTTCCTTGAATCCAAATGATAATGCTTGGCAGAACATAGAAGCGACCAAAATCAGACTGCGTCCGCTTTGGGCGATGGATGATTGGGTAAAAGAGGTTAGTGTTCAGGTTGCGCAATCTTCAGGCGAATTATTGGTTAGGATGCAATGGCAGGATAAAACGCAGGATGCCAATATTGGCAACACCACCGATTTTCGCGATGGTGTAGCTATTCAGCATGTCGCAGCAGCCTCACCCGATGATTATCTGGGTTTACCCTTTATCGGTATGGGTGACGACAAAGAGGAAGTGACGATTTGGCAGTGGAAGTCGGATTGGCAAACGGCAATCGACAAAGACGGTTTTGTTATGATCAAGAGTAAAAAGACCGATGAAAAATCCAAGCGTTCCTCACCGGTGGATGTGGTGAAAGCTAAAGGTTTTGGCACATTGGGTGATATTCCGGTTTCCCAGCAAAATGTCAAAGGCAAGGCAGTTTGGAAGGATGGTGTATGGACAGTGGTTATGATCCAGAAACTGAACTCCCAGTCTGAGTTGGCGAAACATAAGAAGTTGCCAGTGGCCGTTGCAGCTTGGGATGGTTCAGCCAACAATCGAGGTGGCCATAAGGCTGTTTCAAATTGGATGGAACTGGAGCTAAATTAATCTGGAATTTTGAAGGGTGAGGAAGCGATGGTTTCCTCGCCCTTCTTTGTATAGAAAAATAGATTGTTGAATTTAAGTTAGAGCCTACATAGTTAAGTTTTAGCAGATTTCAGCAAAGAGATAATAGGAGTTGATTTTTATGAAGTTACCTTACCGCTCGATGCTGCTTTTTTGCAGTGCACTATTAGTTATTACACAGGTACAGGCTGCTAAGTACAAGGAGGTGGAAGGCGGTGTCAGTAACGGGGGTAGTTTGTCTGGAAGTATCATGTTTGATGGTACGCCACCGCCTGCGAAAGAACTGAATGTTGACACAGATGCTGAGCATTGTGGCAAGCAGTATTCAGAAAATCTGATTGTTGGCAAAAGTGGTGGTATTAAAAATGCCGTAGTCAGTGTTAGTGGTATTGCGTCGGGTAAAGCCTGGCAGTTTCCCGCCAATTTTACCTTTGACCAGCATGGTTGCGTTTTCAAACCACATGTCATGTTGCTAAAACCCAAAACAGGAGGAGAAGTTCTCAACAGTGATCCTATTGGGCACAACGTGCATACCATCAGCAAGGGAATCTTCAACGTCAATAAGAAGATGAAAGCCAATACCGAGATGCAGGTAAAGAAAACCAAGCTGAGAAAGCCGGGAGTGATCAGGGTTAAGTGCGACCTGCATTCGTGGATGTCAGCTTGGTGGTATATTGCTGAATCACCCTATACAGCGTTGACTGATGAAAACGGCAACTTCAGCATAGGTGATATTCCGCCAGGTACCTATCAACTAAAAATCTGGCATGAAAAGCTGGGTGAAAGCGAGCAGACGATAACGATTGAGGCGGGTAGTGAAGCCAAGAAAAACGTTTCTCTTAAGCTCTAGTATTTAGGATTAATGCTGGGCTTTGAAAGTTCAGCGTTGGCTGGAAAGCTAAAAAGCAAAGCCGATGTTTGCTGGTAATGGCCAGAAAGCATCGGCTTTTTTAATTCTGGTTTTGCCAGAATGCATTGAGCATATCGTTAATGCGTTCTTCTAGGGGTTGACCCGGGTGAATTGCACGACGTAAGGTTTCAATTTGCTCATTGAATGCATGGTCTAGGACAGTTTCCAACAAAGTGGCTTTGTCGCCAAATTGGTGCTGCAGTGTGCCCCAGGTTACTCCCGCGCGTTGGGCAATTTTATTGGTGCTCGCAGTGTGAAAACCAAGTGCAGCAATACACTCAACTCCCGCGACAATGACCTTCTCCTGAGTTTGCATACCCTTTCGGGTTAAAGCATGCTGCATATTGTTATTCATTAAAAGATCACCGAATGGTCAAATTGTGCCATAGTGCAAAGGTATTGGATTCATAATTACTGACGCTGGGCTGAGCACATAACAATCTCAGGCCAATCGGATAGTTCTTATCGTACAAACTATTAAAAATGTAAAGTAGCATTTATGTCATGTATTCCACATTTTTGGGCGTATGTTTTGCTATGATACTTCTCGGTCTGTTTACTTAACATGGGTATGATCTGGCTCATTTTAATGACAGAATAGTGGTGTGCATTTTTTTCGATTGGCGAACACAAGGTTAACGATCAATATGTCCGAGCACACAGTAAAAACGATTCACGCCAATGGTGTTGAGTTCGCATATCTGGAGGCGGGTGAGGGGCCTTTAGTGCTTTGTTTGCACGGGTTTCCAGATACAGCGTATAGTTTTTCTGAAATGCTTGTTTTGCTTGCGGAACAGGGATTTCGTGCTGTTGTGCCTTTTATGCGAGGGTATTATCCAAGCGGGTTTGCACCGGATGGAGACTACTCCGTATTGGCTTTGGCCGAAGATGTGCTTGCATTGATAGAGGCTTTAGGATTTCAAAAAGCCACTGTCATTGGTCATGATTGGGGGGCTATGGCGGCTTATACGGCGGCAAATCTGCAAACTGATTGTTTTGATAAGCTGGTTTTAATGTGTGTCCCGCATATGCACAGTACAAAAATGAGTTGGGCGCAAATGAAAAAATCCTGGTATGTTTTTTACTTTCAGTTAGCGTGGTTACCAGAGAGGCAGTTGCCAAGGGGAAATTATCAGTTTATTGACCGGCTTTACAGAGAATGGTCTCCAAATTGGAACCCTAAGGATTTTGCATTAGGTCCGCTAAAAAGGGCAATGGCGGAGCCAGGTGGTTTAAAGGCGATGCTTGCTTATTATCGCGCTATGATTCGAGGCTCAAGCAAATATCAGCGCGAGGTAATGGCAAGGCAGACGTCGGTACCCACACTGTATTTTGCCGGGGAGGCCGATGGCAGTGTTGGTATGGACCAATTTGAAAATACGGAACAGGCTTTTACCGAAAGTTATGAGTTTGTCAGTTACCCGGGGGTTGGTCATTTTCCCCATCGGGAAAATTTCCCGGCCTATTCTGCCAAAGTTATTCAATTTCTTAAAACGTAGTATTTAACCTATTTGGTTCAGACTAATGGATTATCTAAGCTATAGAAGCACCGTTGTAGTACTTATACTCCTGCTGTTAGCCGGTTGCGCGGAAATACCGGTACAGAAACAAAATCCTATTGCTTTGCCTCAAAAACTGGTTGTATTGCCAGTGGTTACTATGATGGGGGAGCTTCGAATGCAGGGTTATAGAATCCACTCAAATTTAAAAGCCAAGCTAGAAGAGCTTGGTTGTGACTGTAATACGATTGGGAAAGATCAATATCAGTCTTTTCGTCGACAGGCATTGGAGCAGTCTGGCTCTATCTACGATCCTGCAGTTGGAGAATTCATGCCGTTGAAAGAAGACCGTTATGTTGAATCGATGATCTCACAGCTTGTAACCTCAGGTGATTATGATGGCGTTGTATTTGTTGAGTTAGTGCTACGACGTGCAGTTTTTGATGATGGGCGGTTAATCTGGGATGATACCGTTCAGCCGCTGGTTGTCATTGGAGGTGAGTTGAAAAACCATCGTTTGCTACAACAAACTCGTGGATTGTCCATAAATTTGCATATTCTCGACCGAGAAGGCGATTTGCTGTATAAGCAAATCGCGGGTATTTCTGTTCCATTTGAGCTTGATTTGACTGTGAAACCACCTCATTTTCGGTTACGACAATTGCCTTTCAATAATTCTCAGTTGAACGCAGCACTTGAGATGTTGATGGCGGGCCTTACTTTTGCAAACGCAACACAATAAGACTCTCGACACTCACACAGCCCTGAGTTCGTTAATGTATGAAACATGCAAAACGGCGAAAGAGTCTGAATGCAGCGATTCTCCAATGGTTTGTCATGGTAAAATAATGACCTTAAGGCATTGTCAAGGAGAATGAATATGTGTGCTGAATCAGCATCGCAAAGCACTACGTCACAGTTATTAAACAGGGCTCGTCGCAGTGTGCTATATATGCCGGGTTCCAATCAGCGTGCACTGGAAAAAGCTCGGCAGCTTGCAGCTGATACGCTCATTCTGGATCTTGAGGATGCCGTGGCGGTTGAGTCCAAGGACATAGCACGAACGCAAGTCGAGGCTGCAGTGCTTGCTGGAGGCTATGGTGGTCGAGAATTGGTGGTGAGAGTTAACGGTATTGATACCCAATGGGGCAGGGAAGACCTGAAAGCAATTGCCAAAATGCCGATTAATGCTGTGCTGATACCGAAAGTTGATAACAGCGAAATAATTGATTCTGTGTGTGAGTGTCTCACTACAGCTGGCGCACCCGCAGATCTGCCGATATGGGCGATGATTGAGACTCCTCTGGGTGTGTTACATTCGGAGGATATTGCTGGCCACGAACAAGTTGCCGTATTAGTGATGGGCACTAACGATTTGGCTAAAGAATTGCGTGTCCCCCAGACTCCAGGACGTGAGGGTTTGCTCTGTGCTCTTTCGAAAAGTGTGCTGGCCGCAAGGGCGGGCGGTTGCGATATCATTGACGGTGTTTACATTCATCTGCAAGACGAAAGTGGTTTGAAGGAAGCATGTGAACAAGGGAAAACGCTGGGTTTTGACGGAAAGACGCTGATTCATCCACGTCAGCTAGCAATTTGCAACCAAGTGTTTTCGCCCGCACCAGAGGAGATCGAGGAAGCTCGAAAGATGATCGCTGCCTGGCGGCAGTCTCAGCGGCAGGGTGTTGTTGTGTTTGATGGGCGCATAGTAGAAGAACTTCATGTCAAAGAAGCACAACGATTGCTGGCGTATGCTGAAGGAATTGAAGAACAAGTACTATAGATATGACCAGCTAACGGGGCGGAGTCGGATAATGGATATATTGCGGTCTTGCTTTAACGCCATCGCCAGATCAAGGGCAAACATTTTAGGTATCTAGTGTCAATTGCGTCACAAAAGCGCGCGACTGGTCACGTTCTTAGTCTTCGATTCAGATAAAGTAAATCAATCGGTAAGCACATAGGCAAGGCGAGAGTTGTTGTTAATGGAGCAACTAATTGCATTGAAAACAATAAATTATGATGTCGGATGTCTTTTTTTAAGAGTAATGCTGAGAATTGGTCTGTGCTTTGCAAATACAGTTTTGAAGAAAATGCAAAGTAGGTCGATTTATCATGAGCACCGGAATTCATCGTCGTTACCCTGTTGAGATGTTATCAATTGGAATGTTTGTTACAAAGCTTGAGATGCCACAGCATCTAAGCCCTTTTCCATTACTCGGGTTTTATATAAAAAGCCGAGATGATCTCGCCTTAATAAAACACCATTGCGATTACGCAATTATCAATATCACTAAAAGTAAGGCGGTTCAGCAGTGCAGTGCTGTGCTACAACTTGATGTGGTGGATATCCCTTCGGTCATACACAAGCGCGATATTAATGCACGTAGCCAAATTGCTCGTCGCCCACGGAAAAGGAATGTTCGAAGTAAAGGGCGGGTAAAGCGCTTGTTCGTACTATTTTCGATTTCGGCGATTATGCTCTATTTCCTAAGTTAAAGCCGCGAGGAAGAATGAATTTTCTGAGGGCATTAAAATCGTTATCACACAGGCAGGTTTTTGTTGTTATACGGCTGAATGTGCGTGTTTATTTTGTTTGTGGGCTTTGTAAACAGCGGACTAATAAAAAAGCGGCATAGCCGCTTTTAGTTTGTTACGGAGCTGCCAGTGAAGGGGTAGCTCCAGAGATCGTTATGCAATCGTCATTTGTTTATGGCGCAATTGAAATCAGAGACACTGTGCTAACATCATCATAAGTGTCATCACCGCCGGAATCAATGCTCAATGTAATGTTACCTTCAGTTTTACTCTCACCTTTCACACTGGTGTTACCGCTACCGTGTAATATCAGAGATTGCTGGTCACTGCTGTCACGAACCAAGGTTATGCCCACTTCAGTGCCATCAACGGTAGCAAGGCCCGTACGTGATTGTAGGCCCAAAGTATCACCCCAGTTATATTCAAGAACGTATTCAGAACGAACATTATCGATGACAGTATTCACGCCAGAAGGTGATGTAACTGAAGGTAATGTAACTACTGAGAAACTAGGTGACGATACAACGCGAAGACCATTGTCAGTACCTGAGAAAATATGGCCATTCAGCAGATGTGTTGATGAAGGGGTGTCAAACGTAACGCTGACGTCGTCGAAGATTCCCTCGGCAGCTTGCATGCCAGTCACGCCAATATGACCGAAGATATCCAAGAGAATCCAAAGTTGTGCAGTACCATTATAAGTTCGGTCATTGGCTTTGCAGTTGGTGTACTCAACATCTATTAGAATACCTACACCGGAAGAATTAGATTCTGCTGACTGGGTGCCGATCAATGTACCGTCTGTGCCACCTTCACCGTTATTGTTTTCACATAGGATATCGATCGTGGCTATTTGAAGCATGCCACTGCCATCATCAATTGGTTCGACCGGAATTTGGACGTTTTTATGACTTGCAATTAAGCCAAAAACCGTTGCATAAGCAGTATCCATAATCTCAACAGCATTACGCGTAGCGCCAACAAGGTTTGAGCCATTTTCAAGGGTAACGGTGCCAGCTACGGAGCTATAAGTGGGGAGGAAAAATGCATAGGTTGAATGGAATAGACTGCCAGAACTCACATTAAACTGACAGAAAGCATCTGTGTTGTATGCACAGAAACCAATCCAGTGACTAAAGGTATGTTCACTGTCGGCTTGTGCCTCCAGGCTCCAGGTTTCCGGAGCTGCAGGGTAATCTACGTTGCACATATTCGGGCCAGTACAATTAACATCGCCACCAACAACACTACCACCTTCACCAACGGTGACTCGAAATTGAGACGTTGGCATATTGCAGCCGACGATCGCAACAAGGCAGCTCGCGGCCGCAATGTTTAGTATTTTGTTCATGGGAGAAAGCTCCTATGCGCTTGAAATATATGTGATTATTATTGGTAATTTTTATTGTCGCGGCTGCACAGCTAATGACAGTGCCCGCTGATCATCTACAGCTATGGAAAAGTGTACCATTTGTGATCAGGAAATCATACTCCAAGCCTTCTCCAATCACGGTAAATTTGTTCTACCTATAGCCCCGCCGAATTTTTAGTCATTTTGAGGTAATCAAACACCAGTCGTACATTCATTCCCAGCATTCTCATCGTCTCTGTGACGCTCTTCAAGCTTGTATTTTTGACAACTCCAATGGCAAAGCGCCTGACCTGCATGGGGGAAGTCCAGATAGTCGTTGAGCTGGCTGCTCACCCAAATCTTGCGCGTTTCTAGCCGTGCTTGATTGATAGCTGCTGTTGCTTTATCTTTTTGACGGTGAATAAACTTGCGACTAACGCCACGTTGCTTAGCTATATCAGTAACGGATGCTTTATTAATGATGACCTGCAAGGCGACAAGTTTTTTTCATCGTTGCTCATCTGCTTGGCAGGGTATGAAGCAATCTCGGTGCTATTCAAAGCAGTATTCTCCTCAAACGTATGGTATAAATGGCTTGGCAGTATACCAAAGGAGAAAGTACGGCAGGTGGTTACGTATGGATCATGGGGCTCACAATATGATCGGATTGGTGGTTATGCGAGTGTGACCCTCGATTGAACCATGCCCGTCGAAGCCGTCCAGTATATTATATGGAATTTATCGTTGTCCATTACATCAAATTCATAAGCCCCAACTCAATGATCACTACATATCACAATGCGAACCATTTCAATTTTCACCTCGGGAATATCTAAGCGCACATATTCATCTGTATGTGCTTCATCGCTCACATCCCTGGCCTTAAATCTATCTGTTTTCTTTTCATGAAGATGATAAGAGCTTAACTTACATTCCTGCAAGCCAGGTATGAAAGACTTGTCCTCTTCATACGCAACTCTATCTGTAAATTCATTAACAGCTTAAATCTCAATACCGAGAAAATATAACAACATGATAAACGAGAACTCACGTCTCGTTTATCATGTTTTATGAGTTTTTGCTATAAAATTTATGCCGTTAGAATAATAAAAAAAGGGCAAGCCTCGAAAGACTTGCCCTTTTAGGGAAATGAATTATTTATCAAATGGCAATAATATTCTCGGCCTGAGGTCCTTTTTGACCATTAGTGACAGTGAATTCAACTTGCTGGCCTTCCGTTAGTGTTTTGAAGCCTGAGCTAACAATTGCGCTAAAGTGAGCAAATACATCTGGACCAGATTGTTGCTCGATAAAACCAAAACCTTTAGATTCGTTGAACCACTTAACGGTTCCTTTAGTTGTATTAGACATAATAATATCCTGAAATTTATATATAGTAGTGCCTTCAAGAGGCTTGAATTGCATAAAAAGGTAAGCTGGAACTTAAAAACTGCAGGACGAGGTATTACGAATAAAACAGCGAAATGTAGGATGTAAATTAGAGTCTTCTTTCTAGCTGGCGCGCATACTATAGAGAAAATCGGTGGCCGTCCATCTTTATTTGGATTTTTCTCATAACGCAGTGCTTTTGGGCGCACTTGCTGCGCCCAAAATCACCTTATGTGTTACAACTTAAAGAGGAACAACTTTATTTGCGCAGGGTCCTTTTTGACCTTGGCCAACTTCAAACTCTACTGCTTGCCCATCATTAAGTGTTGCAAAACCGCCTCCACTTTGAATTTCTGAATGATGAACAAAAAGATCTTTGCTGCCATCTTCAGGTGTAATAAAACCAAAGCCTTTATCGGCGTTGAACCATTTAACTGTACCTTTACTCATTTTCTTTACTCATGTTGTTGGTGAAATACAAAAATTATATCCGAATTCACCGGTTCGAATATAAAGCGATAGATTTCGACAAATACACATAACAGCTGTATAACGAAACCCGCTGTCTCGTTATACATCTCAGTTTTAACGAACTTTAACACAGGTTTTTCATGAAAACCAAAAAGTGAGCGATTTAGTGTCTAATTATACATTCCAGCAAAAAACGAGACAGCATCATAATCTATAATTTCGAGGAGCGCCCGACGATTTGGGTATTAAACGTCTGCTTTAGAGGATCCAGGCTACCCTAATCAATATTAACCAGGGTCTCTTTTTCGATAAGGTGACGCAGGTTGCGTGAACTGTCAGGGCAAATCGCGCCTTTTAATTGAATGCTTTTGATTGAATATGTCAGATAAGACTTGAGCCGATACACATTAAAACCACAATTATTCATTTTTCGTCTATTTTACGCTTTCAGAGCTTGATATAAACTCTGCAATCTCATCCTCGTACCAACCAATGCCGGTGACTCCTACGCGAACTCTCGCCGGGAACCTCCTCTCATTCTCCATCCGCCAAACCGTTGCTTGTTGTTCTTATTGTTGTACAAGTGCAGTACTTATGAGTTTTATATCGACTATTTGCTACGGTTTTAGTGAAATTAATTTACTACGGCGCTAATTACCTCAAAAACAATGGATTATCTCAATGAGAAAGAAATGAAGGCCCTCATGCAATCGGTTGATGTTGGCTCACGATTACAACGCGGTCATGTTGCTGACCTTGCCTAATCGTACTTTTTTCTTTGCTATCCACAAACCGATTGTTATGCCATTTTCTGGTAGTGATGAAAGTCGAGGATTGACTTGAGTTCATCTTTTTCCGTCTGCTGGGCTTTATATAAATCCCAGCGAACTTGTAAGTTAAGCCAGAAATCAGCAGATACATTAAAGAATCGAGCAAGTCGTAACGCTGTACTAGGAGTAACTCCACGCTTCTGATTTACCAGCTCATTAACCCGCTGATAAGGAACATGAATCGCGTCGGCAAGTTCACGCTGTGTAATTCCCATAGGAGTTAAAAACTCCTCGAGCAGCATTTCACCTGGGTGCGTTGGTGCTCTCTTAGTAGGTATGCGAACCATAATGCCACCTCTAGTGGTAATCTGTGACTTCTACTTCATTAGGGCCATTTTCGCCCCATTTGAAACAAATGCGATATTGTTGATTAATGCGAATACTATATCCACCGCTTCGATTTCCAGACAATGCTTCAAGCCGGTTACCGGGCGGAACTCTTAGCTCTACCAATTCTACCACCGAATCTAGTTGATCTAGCTTTCTCGTTGCTATTCGCCATAGGGCTTGAGGACAAGTTTTTCTGGCCTGCTTTGAAGCAACGCCATTAAAGATATCTTCAGTGGCTTTATCTTTAAACGATACGCTCATTATCACATGGTAGCACGGACATCATGCTACAACAAAGAAAGGCTTTCTAAGATTTTATTCTTTTCAAGTGCCTGCTAATGTGTGGACCAGGTGGTAGGCAATCAGTGTGATAAAGAAATGCCCGGTGACCCGGCTTTCTTTGTGATGATAAATTGGCTGCAACCCCAACTCACTTTTCATGCTGCGAAACGAGGGCTCGATCTCGGTCAGCATCACGTAGGTATGCCACATATAAGCCAAAGGATATAGCCCAGACTTCGATGGGTTGGTTTGCCGTCAGTGGGTTGCCAAGACCATGTCAGGGCGTGCGGCCAACGTAGGCCATTTGTTCGATGAGATGTGCCATAGATTTTCTCCAGGGTTGAAATACATAAAACCTCCCCACTGCTTGATAGCAGCAGAGATGTTTTGATAATGTGGTTTTTCATGAGTGCGACTAGATGAGACCTGCCGGTTGCTATAGCGCCGGTAGGAGTGGGGTAGAAATAAAGCAGTTTAGAAATTTGCGCAGAGGTGTCTGTCGAAATCAGAGTAAGGATACGCCAGGCCAACTACTCAGCGTTTACGCTGAAGTTGTAGCCGCATGAGAGACACTCATAATTGTCGAGAATGTTTTCATCGACCACTTCGCCCAGCGCTGCACCCGCAGTACAGCCCGCGACGCCACCCACAAGACCTCCAATAAGGGCTCCGGTAATGCCACCGATGGTGGCTCCGGCCGGGCCAGCAATCAGTCCTAAAGTAGCTCCAATTCTAGCGCCACTTGCAGCTGCTGCGCCGCTGGCGGCCCCTGTAACGGTACCGATCGCACAGCATGGCTATCTGCTATGTGTTTGTCATTTGGGTGATATATATCTGAAAAATGCTTGAACCGTGTTTATTTGGAGGTGGGAGGTGACACCATTTGTGTATCTACGGGCAGCGTGTTGGCAGATTGTTGAGTAGGTTATGAGAGGGTAATGAACAAGTGATATTTTAACATTTGTTTTATTAAGCAGCTAAAACCTAGGGCATCAAAATACTTCTAACATGTTATTTTTATAGGTATTTTTATGCCTTTCGTGCAGCCACTAAATAGTTACTTATTCATGTGTTCAGGACACGAAAAATAAAATCATTGTACTTGTGGGTCAACTCATCTCGACGGACGCTGCCTGATAGTTGACCTTCCCGGTCAGCAATGCCCGGTAATCACCCAAGGCTGTCGTTCGTTCTTTATTACACTCGATGTAAGACTAAAGCAGTCATTCAATGCGCAATGGCGGTGGTTTTAAACGATTATCGTCATCAATGCTTTTTGGATATCAATCTAATTTGTACTTAGAAAACATCTATACAATAAGCATAGTGTATACCTGAAAACTCTAAACGCGGATACACCCATTTTAGGGGATGTTTACAAATGTAATGGCCTTCGTTGCTCACGTGTAACAGAATCCTTCAATTAATAATGGTACTCTCTCTCTAGCATCGAACTGTTCCATTAATCCACCAATAATCAATACAACGAAATAGCAGTATGAATGTAAGAAAAAAGATAGAAGATTTTTTCGAGGTCTGGAGTGAAATCGTAGTCAGTCATCGTTGGTGGGTTTTATTGATAACACTCGCTATTACATTTGCCGTAACGCCATTAATAAGAAACGGATGGCTTGATGTATCCGTTGAATCATTTCTACCCAAAAATGACCTTGCAATGGTTAACTACGATAACTTCCGTAGAGAATTTAATCATGCTCCAGGTACGATCGTGGCGATTGAAACTTCAGATAGCATTTTCACTCTTGAGAATCTGGCTAAGCTAAAAGCATTACACGAGCACCTGGAAGAAAACCTTGTTCATACACAAAAAGTAACAAGCTTGGTTAATGTTCGATATTCCAGAGGCGAAGGAGATACCTTATTAATCGATGATTTGTATGAGATATGGCCAAAGACTGAAGCCGAAATTCCAGCTTTCAAAAAACTGGTATTAAGCAACACTAACTATGTTGGGGGTCTTGTTTCTGAAGACGGGACAATGACAAATGTATCTATTGATCCTGATGTATTTACCAGCATGGGAGCTGGTTTGGAAGATGCTGGCAATGTTGATGATCTTTTGACTGGATTTGATGACGGTGCGTTTAATGACAACTTGCAAGCTGATGAATTAGATTTTCTTCAACCGGAAGAAGAAAAAGCCTTTGCCAAAAGTGTCATTAAAATTGCAAATCAATACCACTCAGAAGATTTCAAAATCTACAATATTGGTGCCCCTACTATGAACTATAGAATGAGCATGGATGTTGAGGAATCTGCGAAAAAAACCACTGGCCTAGGTGTTTTAATAATTATCATTTTACTTTCTATTTTGTTCAGAAGAGCGTCTGGCGTATTGATGCCCCTTATGATCGTGTTTCTGGCTCTCATAATGACACTGGCTCTCTGGCCTACTCTAGGGTACGCTTTTAACGCGAATACACAAATTATCCCAACTTTTATTTTGGCTGTCGGTATCGCCGGTGCCGTACACATATTAAGTATTTTCTTTAAATACTACGATAGCGGTGAAAGCAAACACGACGCCATCATATTAGCCATGAAAAAAACGTCAGTTGCAATATTGATGACGACACTCACTACTGCTGCGGGCTTACTCTCTTTCCTTGCTTCAGACATGGTACCAACTCAAACGATAGGAATATTTGGTGCCATCGGTGTCGTTATGGCTCTGATTTATACCTTGGCACTGATGCCCAGCCTTCTGGCCATTCTTCCCATTAAACGAAAGGCACACCTAAGCCAAAAAAAGTCCAGCTTTTTACTGTCAAAAATTGACTTGCTGATTCGTGCATGCGGAAATTTTGGAGTTACTTATGCTAAGCCTGTTGTTGTGGGTACATGTGTTCTGTCAATTATTACCGTTTTCGGGCTGATGAAAGTTCGTTTCGACCATGACCCTGTAAGCTGGTACCCAGAAGAATCAGAGCTTCGCCAAGGGTTTGCGAAACAGGATTCAAAAATGGATGGCAGCATAGATGCACAGATTTTACTCGTGTTCGATAAAGAAAACAGTTTACACGACCCTAACGTGTTGGGAGCTATTGAAGAAATTGAAGAAGTCGTCAAAAATCACCGGTATAAAGAAACTCAAGCCAATGAAGTTATTTCTATTCTAAGTGTCGTCAAAGAAACCCATCAATCGCTCAATCAAAACGATCCATCATATTTTGTTATCCCTGATGACAGGGAGTCCATTGCACAAGAACTATTACTATTTGAAAATAGCGGATCTGAAGATGTCCAAGACTTTTCAAACTCTGGATTCAGCACTGCTCGATTGAATTTGATTGCCCCGTGGAGTGACGTCCTAAACTATAAAAATTACCTAAGAGAATTAAGGAAGAAAATCGAATTTACGTTAAATAAATATCAACTTGGGAATGTTGATATTATTTTTACTGGTTTGGTAGCAATATTTGGTGACACCATCTTTGCCATGTTGGAAGGCACAGTAACCAGCTATGCCTTAGCGTTTAGTTTCGTAGCCATTCTTATGATTTTATTAATGGGTGATATCAAGCGGGGAATGCTCGCATTTTCTCCTAACGTTACACCGATACTCATGACCCTTGGACTAATGGGTTGGGCTGGCATTTCACTCAATTCATTTACTTCACTGCTGGGTTGTATTGTCATTGGCATTTCAGTAGATGATACGATTCATTTTATGCATCATTTTAGACGGTATGCTCAGGAAACAAATGATGTTCGTAAAGCAGTTAAGAAAACACTTGATCTGTGTGGTAGAGCAATTACCTTCACATCCATTGTTCTTGTTGGAGGTTTTGTCGTTCATGTTACCGGCATGCTGTCTGTCAACAAACAATTTGGCATACTACTTAGTTTTGCCATAGTGATTGCACTTTTTGCGAATCTTATTCTGGCTCCTGCGCTGATGACGTTATTTTGGGATTTTAATAGAAAAGATGCTCGATAAGATTAATGGAACGCTAAAAAATATTGCTCGGAACATGGCAATTAAAGTAAAGAGCATAATAAAGCACTAGCTGCTTACTTGATGGACATATTATCAAGGAACTACTACCCCAAAAAGATTCATGATTTGATGATGTGCTCCTCAAATAGAGGGGCCATAATGAGTCAGTTAACACGACAACAGCAATCAGTATTGGTTAATCACATGCTCCTCACAAATCAGTCTTAACCATAAATGGCAGTTAGCTGATCGATGCAGACGTAGACAAATCAAGAACACTCAGAAAATACAAATATCATGTATGACCGGTATCAGCACGTTTTTGTCGATGACTTTACTGATGTGACTGGCTGTATATTTTAAATATTAAGTGTTGAAATGACGGTCCGCTTTTTCCATTAATTTTCAATTTTTGTTTTTGAAATATATGGCTGCTATGTAACATCAGCAGGCACATGGAAAAATCAAAATCCTATCAATAAGCAAATGCTCAGCGACCGCAACCTGCGGATCGCATTTTGACTCTTAAGTTCATAGCGTTGGGCGTGCTCCCTGCATGTAATGTGACCCCAAAAAACATCATGACGTTGAGGTTAAGCTTGCGGAACTTCATCACCCATAATCCAGGCCTCAACCATTTTGTTCACTGTTTCCGGGGCCTCCTGTTGAACCCAGTGAGACACATTGGGTAGGTATCTGATAGTGAAGTCCGTGACCAGCTCTTCAGTGCCATAGGTTAGCTCCCTACCAAGCGCAACATCCTCTTCCCCCCAGATCATTAATGTGGGTGTCTTTAGAGTCGTCTCCATTATCCGTTTTTGCTCGTTACTGGTTCCCGACCTGGCAACAGCGCGATAGTAGTTAATCATCGCCGTCAAAGCGCCAGGCGAGCGAGCGTTCTCCTCGAACTTTTCCAGCACATCTCTCGGAAAACGACTTTTATCAATAGCCATTTTGTAAAACATTCCGCCAATGGGTCTTGCGCCCTTTAAACCAAGAAGCAGTTCCGGCAGCTTTGGGATTTGAAAAGCCAGAATGTACCAAGACTTACCGAGCTGCGGCCATTTGATCATATTTTTATAGAACAGCAATGGGTGGGGAATGTTCATCACAATAAGCCCATCCAGGGGGCGCTTGTTCTGCAGGGCAAAATTCCACGCAATACCTCCCCCCCAGTCGTGACCAATCAGCAGCGTGGATTCCACACCTGCAACATCAATCAACGCAGCAACATCCTCAACCAGAATATCGAGCGAATAATCATTAACCCTTTTTGGTCGGCTAGATTTTCCGTAGCCGCGCAGATTAGGCGCCCAAACCGTGTAACCCAGTTTGGCAATCAGGGGCAACTGATAACGCCACGAGTAGGAGAGCTCCGGAAAACCGTGCAGGCAGATGGCAAATTTTTTGCCATCTCCACAAACATCCACCTCAAAGGTCAGTCCATTGGCCTCAATAAATTCGGTACGGATTTCTGTATTCATGATGCTTTCGGTCGACTCTGCATAATTAAGCGGCTTGGGGGCTGCGGAAAAAAATCATCCCATCTTGCGGGGCCTTTTGGCCCAGCTTCAGCGTTGTATCAGAACCGCTTAACTGAGCAATCGCTGGTACGCTTTATCGAGTGCACCTGCCGTCTGGCTAGACACGTAGCCTTTCGCGCCGCCCGGAATTTTCTTATCGGTCGCTTCTGTTAGCATTTTAGTCGTAAATCCCAGCGAATCGGGTATAGGCAGTATTAAGCCCCTCTTTTTTGTCATACTTTACCTAAACAGTTACCGTACGGCAATCGATTGTCGCTGGAGAACATAGAAAAGCGGATAAGATCAACGCCGTTTGAAATACCCCCACTATCTAAGCCCTCTGATAAATTATTGATTGAGCCTAACACCTTACTCACCAAAAGAACGCTCTTCCCAACTAATAATCACCTCTGTAACAACCGCCTTCTGTTAGAAACTCGGGATTAATAACTGTAATATAACTATTCAATTGACCATCAGCTTCACTTTCAATTTTGACATGTAAGAAATCCCCAGTTTGATTATCAGAATTGTCAGATATATGACCTTTATATGATTCAGGGGAGCCATAATTACTTACGATCATTGAGAAGGAAGACTCTGGACGATTATATCTAGCCCCCCCCCCGTCAAAAATCGCTTGCTTAGCAGAATAAACAACAGCATCCGTGTATGAGCCCGTCACCGATAATACACCCCTGGTATAGTTGTTTATGGCAGGTTCACTGTAAGGGGGCGCGTCACCGTTCCATTCTTTTATCTCGGTGAAATGCTGCTCAACAGCGTTACTGTCAAAGCTATCGTCCCAAGAGGGGGTGGCTCCACTACGATATATTAATTCCGCATTATGATGAGCGCTATCCCAAGTATAAAAATACAGCATGGTCACTTTACCCGTGGGGGACTTTGCGTGATCAATTTGCTCGGTACAATACTTAAAATTTTCCTCTAAGGTCATATGCAAAGTATGGCCTCCATTATGGGCGGATATATCAACCGTATCGGAAATTATTGGGTTATCGCAAACCCGGTTGCATGATGACTCACACTGCCCATTTACCAACTCCTCACCATCTTCACATGCCTGATAGGTAAATTCGGCCTCCTCAGAGAAATAAGAAACACCATCAACCTTCTTCTCAGCATAAGCTGTAATCTTGGTTAAATCTGGAATCGTAATCGGTGACGAGTAGTTGTATTCAGGTGGAATCCCATTCAGCATGTAATAAATATCAGGCAAACCCTGTGGTTGGGTCATACCCAATTCAAGCTCACCATACGAGTTCACCTCATTAGATAAAAACTCGACCTTTTCCGGTATAAAGGTTAATTCAGGCTCATTGCTCTGCATACCCAGCTCATTTTCAATATAAACACTCACCGGCCCCACTTCCATGCTGTCGTAGTGTGGTACCACAAGTGTTAATTCATTTTGAGTCAGGGTTTTTATGGTTGCTTCAACGACACCACCAGATCGCGTTTTAAAATATACGCTATAAACATCTTTGTCAGTTGACATGCCACTTACATTCAAGACCAGCTCATCATTACCCTGGATTTTTGTTTTATCCAGTGAGGAAATTATCATGCCTCCAAGCTGAATGGTGAAGTTGGCGCGGTTGCTTTCCAGGGGAAGTGTTACTTTGCGTAATTCGTTATTTCCTAGCGAATCCCGCTCGGTGTAGTAGTGTTCAAGAGAAATCGCTATCGTCTCTACTTTGCTGCTAGCTGTTAACCACTCACCCGGAATACTAAACTTAACTTCTGTCCCATCATCGCTAAAGCCGAGCGGGGGCCACAGCATAAATTCCTTAACCGTTTCTCCCTTCCCATCCTTTGATTGAACATTTACCGAAGGGATTTTTCCTCCAGTGATATGCTGAAGAACTTTGAAGCCAAAGCCGTTAAGGGTGATTTCTTCAGGCTTTATCGTGTCACCGCCGCGTCGGCTAATCGCCTTTGGTGTCATACTGATTAGATCAACAGGGAAGTTCACGGTTGATACAACATTGGCAGGCAAAAGCACGGCATCATTAAATACCGCCGTCATATCAAAAGCCCAGATGAAAACGGTCACTTTTAGAGATGCCGCTTTAAGCCCCACTTTTGCTGCAGCACTACCAATATCATCTATAATCTTTTTGCTAACAAGCTCTTTCACTATAGGATTAGGCCATTCCATCAGCCCGTTAAAAACCAAACCCATAGCCTCTACAATATCTCCCCGGTAAAGTGCCGGCAATGCATTATCAAATAGCCCTGCATTGTACATAATGCCAAAAGCCGCCCTGTAATTAACTTTACCTATGCCTAGTACAGTATCCAGAGAAGGTATAAGCATTTTCGAGTAGATCGTCCTTATCATCAAAATACGTGTTGTACTCTGTTGAAACTGTTCGTAACTTAAGCCTTGAAGGGCGCCAGTCGTAATATCAACAATGACATCTTTATGTTGAACATCTAGCGTGGACTCACTTGAAGCATAAGCTCCCCAAAAACTTTGCTGCGGAGGCAGTAGTCGCTCACTAAATGCCAGATCCAGTAATTGTGAAGGCAAAGGTGACGTTAGCTCTTCACCACTAACCAGGTCGGTAGCCGTGGCCAAGCCATACAAGCTGGTATCATTAATAACGGAGATTTTTCCCGTAACGTGCGCGCCCTCTTTTACTGGTTTCAAATAGAATGCTTTTATCGAGGCTTGCACCGGCATAACATGCAAATCCATACCTTCAGGCACTTCATAGCCAGCCGCGTTATAGGCTTTACGATTGAAGGATGCAGGCGTTCTGAGCTGATCGGTTTTATCTTTCACTAATACTTTCAGAGCGTCAAAGCTGTCCTGTACACCCGCAAGATACGTCTCATCGTGAACATTGCTCAGATTATCCAAATATAAAAAATAGGGATCTTCCTCTATCATCTTTTGGAATCGTTCAATAAAGGCTTGCGCGTTTTCTCTGATGGTTTGTTTGACCTGCGTAGACTCGCCCGCCTGAAGCAACAACTCCTGAGGAATGGCTTGCATGATTAATGCAAGAGCGGTCTCTTCAGCACTGAGGGTCGTTTCCTCTTCACCTGGCAGTATCGTGGAAAATAAGTAGGTTGTCGGCCAGCTGTCACTCTCTCGCTGGGGCAACATTAAATAGGCATCAGTTACTTTCTCGGTAATACCACTGATTTGTCCGGCCTTTTCAGTGCCTACTTCGAATTGTTTATCAAATACCTCCAGCATCAGGTCTTCTCCTGCCAGGGGAGAGTCCTGCGGTAATTTAACATGGGCTTGTACGGTACGGTTTGACGGGTTTTCTATTGGATCAGGTTCCGTTGACGCAGCCTCATCACCGGAGTCGCCACCGCCACAGCCAATAACAAAACTGCCCAAAACAAGGGCAATCAACAGGGCTAAAATATTTTTATTTTTTGTCTTATAGTCATTTGATTTCAACATCGAACTTTCCTAAAAAGGGGGGCCTGAACTCAATACAGCGTCACACACAATTACCGAGGCATGTCAGAAGGATATACCGGCATCGCACTTTTATATTAGTGGCTATTAATTGAGCATGCATTGATATGTGTTTTATTTAATCACCATTATTTGGCATAACTATACTTTGAGGAAAAACAATTTTGGGGGGGCGGGGGATTGTTTTTCAGCCATTAACTGCTTTCGTGGCCTTCCGCGATTCATCTGATCAAGCTTACGACCTGTTTTCTCTGCTATCTGCCGACTAAACCTGTCATCCCTTAGCGGCTGAGAATAATGCGCTGCTTTGCGAATGCTGTGCAAATCTTCATCACTGAGGTGTTGTGTAAACAGCTCTCGATATGCATAACATCGCTCATCAAGAGCTGACCCTGATATGTATTGCCCTGTCAATCGTTGGCACCAAATTAATTTTATTCGGTGGTTTTTCAAAATCTTAGAATAAAGTACGAGAAGCAATATACGACAGTAGATCACTCTGATAGGGTATAGGCAGTATTAAGCCCCTCTTTTTTGTCATACTTTACCTAAACAGTTACCGTACGGCAATCGATTGTCGCTGGCGCCCAAAACCTACGCATCGGCTGAAAAGGAACTCGACCTGGCTGCATCCATACTTGATTCTGACATGAATAGCAGGGATAGAGCCGCAGCAGCCGCGAAACGTGGTAACTTTTATTCTAATGAAACTGATTAACCAAAAGCCGGGAAACTGAAGTATTTATGTGCCACTGGGATTATGAATATGATTTTGTTTGTGTTGGGTCAGGCTGTGGTGGTCTGACAGCCGCACTGGTTGCAACACTTAACGGCCTGAGTTCGCTCATCATTGAAAAAACCGAATATTATGGTGGGTCAACAGCATTGTCAGGAGGCGGTGTTTGGGTACCCGCTAATTATCTGATGGCAGAAGCAGGGATTGAGGATTCCATTAGTAATGCCATGACATATATGGAGCAAACAGTTGGCGATCGCACACCAAGATCAAAACAAGAGGCTTTCCTAAACAATGCTAACGAGATGCTGGTTTATCTTGCGGAAAATAGCGACGTGAAATTTGAAATCATGCCAGGATACACAGATTATTACCCTGAAAAACCTGGAGGGACTGAAGGCGGGCGAGCATTGCTGCCTGTGCAATTTGAAGGCAGAAAGCTCGGTCCAATGTATAAACAGATGCGTCCGTATCCCTACTTAAGTCATGGCGCGATCATTACTCTCGCCGACTATTTTGTGCTCTCAAGAATAAAAACAGACCCCAGCAATTTATTGAGGCTATGGCCGTTTATCAAACGAAATCTACAAAGCATACTTCTTGGTAGAAATTACGTCGCACTGGGACGTGGGCTTATCGGTAGACTTCGTATGTCCCTGCATCAACACAATGTCCCTTTGTGGTTGAAGACAGACTTGAAAGATCTAATCTATGAAAATGAAGATGTTGTCGGAATAGAAGCAGAAAAAGACGGTAAGATAATACGAATTCGCGCAAAAAAAGGGGTGGTACTTGCTGCCGGTGGATTCGAGCATAACAAGGAAATGCGAAAAAAATACGGTAGGCAACCTTCATCAGACCAGTGGACAGCCGCAAGCCCAGGCAATACAGGTGAAGTTATTCAACTCGGTATGAAAGCCGGTGCGGCTGTTGACCTGATGGATGAGGCCTGGTGGGGGCCATCAACACTTGCTTTTGGCTCACCCATGTTTCTGGTTACTGAACGGGGAACACCCGGCACCATTCTCGTCAATTCAGAAGGTAAACGGTTTGTCAATGAGGCAGCCCCATACGTCGATGTGGTCAACGCCATGTACGATACGAATAAAAACGGCACTGTTTCTATTCCCGCCCATTTTGTTATGGATCATCGTTATCGCAATAATTACCCTTTTGGCATTCTAATCCCCGGCAAAACCCCTTCAAGGGTGTTCAATGAGGGACATTTTCATAAATCAGATACACTTGAGGGCCTGGCGAAACAAATTGGCGTTGATCCGCAAGGGCTTGTTGAGACGGTTAAAACGTTCAATGAATATGCACGCACTGGTAAAGATCTCGATTATAAGAGGGGGGACAGTATTTATGACCGTTTCTATTCAGATCCAGTCATCAAACCGAATCCCTGCCTGCTGCCCCTGGATAGACCACCGTTTTATTCAGTTAAACTATATCCGGGTGATTTAGGCACAAAAGGCGGACTGATTACCAATGAAAATGCACAAGTGATGAAAGAAGATGAAACTGTTATCAATGGTCTATACGCTGTTGGCAATACTTCTGCATCGGTTACAGGCAAGTCCTACCCCGGCCCAGGCGCCACAATCGGCCCCGCCATGACATTTGCTTATCTGGCTGCGCTCCATGCAGTGAATACATAACTCCCTGTCGGGCTGCTGCTTTAGATTAATGCTCGACTAGCAGATAAAAACTGCATATACGCCAAGGTTATTATCTTCGTTAATACCGGCTATTTGTTAGCCGCTAAAATAGCGTATAATATACCTGTTCAGCCGGAAGCTCCCACTTTTCACTTTTACATTCACCATATTATGAAACATAAACGCATCAAAGCCTGTTTATTAACGAAATAAGTATTAATACTGTTTTTTTATTGCATGTGAACTCTTTGTTGTTCTACTCAGAAAAAGGGTAATGATTTTGGAAAAAATGTCTTGGTCCAGTGAATTCAGCGTTGGTGTTGAAAAATTAGACGACCAACACAAAAAGATGATTCGCACTATAAACAAACTTATTGAAAATCCCGATAGTTCTGTTGATTCAGAGGTTGTCTCCGAAGTACTAAATGAATTGAGGCAATACGCTTGTGAACACTTCGAACTTGAAGAAACAATTTTAGAAGAAATCGGCTATCCTGATTTGGAATGCCATAAAGCGGAGCACAAGGCATTCAGAGAAAAATTGGTTGCCGTTTGCTCCGCAACGACAGTGCACATCAATGATGTACCATCCATTCTTTTCAATTTTCTGAATGATTGGCTCGTTAATCATATCTTGCAAGATGACATGAAATATCGTTCGTTCCTTATAGATAAAAATATAATTACATCAAGCAAACAACTAATTTCACATAAAGACCTCTTCATTGCCGGGGAATCTCTTCCCCCTTCCCCCCACTCAAAATCGTAGCTAATCGGCTGAGAAGTCAACTCCAGATTCTAATGATGTGGTAGACCGACGAATCACTCCAACCGGCCACCAGATCCAACCCATCATGCCCTATTTAGACAATAGGCTGAGGATGCCGCCATTCACTCAGCGAATGGTGAGTAAAGAGGTATATACACTTTAGCCAGAGGTAATGAAAACAACTTGCGGAATCCCAGGAACTGCTCCCAAGCGAGGAATTTCTTTTGACTCCTACGATTTTCAGGTACTTCATACAGTCCCATCTGGCATGTGTAAGACTTTTGTAATCTCTCATCGTTTCTTCCTCCTGAGTCACTTTTGATAGAGCCACTTAGGATAGATAGACCGTGGGAACGATCAAACTTTTGAGAGCCCCCGGCATCGCCGGGGGTTTACCTTACCTAACGCTGACAGCTATTAGCTGCCGAGGGCAACCCATCCGGGCAAGTAGCTCCAGTAAGATCTACGTTAACAATATTCTCAGCAGGAATACTGTTAAAATCACTGCCCGTCAGATTCGCATTACTCAAATTGCTGTTATCTATATGGAAATCTACAAATGCCACATTGGAAAAATCAGCACCGCTAAAATCGCTATTTTCAAATAGCACACCGAACAATGTGGTATTTGAGAAATTAGCATTAGTAAAATCACTATTGTCGGCAAAAAGAACGTCTGAAATTGGAACATTAGAAAAATCCGCCCCTTGCGCGTCAACCGTCTCGAACAGAGCTCCAATTATGGGTAACCGTTCACAGGGTGAATGGTTGCCCACAGCCTGAAAAACAAAGGGCTAATATTTGATACGACCAAATCTACCGGCTTGATGAATGGAAGGTTTACTCGAATCGAGCCACCTCCAA
>PIVM01000973.1 GCA_003353945.1 Gammaproteobacteria bacterium | reverse complement strand
ATGATGTTCCCGAACCAATAATAATTAAGTTATCTAAATTATCTATAATATTATGAAAGTTTTGGTCACATATATTATGTTTACTTAATGTTCTTTTAATTGATTCTGGCTGGCGTAAGATTTCTTTTAATAACCAATGTTTATGTGGAAATGGCGGTGATGCTGTTTTTACTGTCTGATCAACGGTCATTACTTTATATTGTTTTAACGCATCTATATTTACAGTATCTGTATTTGTGTCATATGCTAATTTTACAATATCACCATTGTTTATCTCAATATACTCTGATGTTTTGGTTGCAAAAGTATTGAAATCTGATGAGATATAATAAGCATTTTTTGTATAACCAATCAAACAAGGTGTTTCATTATTACATACATACATATTATGTGGTTCATCAAACTTTATAAGACAAATGGTCCAACATCCAGTTAATCTTGCGAATGCTTTTTGTAATATACCTTCAAATGTTTTATCATCTAATATATCATACATATAAGCAACTAAATTAACAACAACCTCTGAATCTGTTTGGCCTCTAAATGTAATTCCTTGTTTTAATAATTCTTGTCTAATTTCATGAGCATTAGTAATGATACCATTATGAATTAACATAAATCTATCTTTCATATCTGTAAATGGATGTGTAT
>PIVM01000972.1 GCA_003353945.1 Gammaproteobacteria bacterium | reverse complement strand
TTGGTAATGTTTTTGATTTTGCTCGTAATTCTTTATTTCCACCAACCCAGATATAAGTTAATTGAATAACTTCTTCTAATGGTAAGTTCATTAAATGATTAATCATTGATGTATTCATAATATATATATATACTATGAATATATTTTTCAATTTTAAAATAAATAATTAATTTTTTATTTAAGTATCTCTTTTCTTTCCATGAAGTATCTTAAATGTTGGGAATCGTAATGATTCTTCTGTTTTTTCAAAATATTGGACTGTTATAATTTTACCAATTATTTCTTGTGGGTTTTTAATAAAATATAATCGTTCTTCATCACTAAAACCTGAACCTACTTTTGTATTATTACCATAATTAATAATTACTGCTGCCATTATTTTTTTAGGTTCCATTAATCCAGTATCTTTATTTAACATATCTTTTGTTCCTTCTTCCATCCCAATTACTTTGAACTCATCATCATGAAATGTTTTATATTTTAATAAATCATTTGTTCTTTTTCCTTTATATGCTACATTTCTTCTTACCATCAATCCTTCCCAATCTTTCTTTGTTGCTTGTTTCTTTAATTTTTCAAATAATTCTGGTGTGAATTTATATTGTTTTAATGCTCTTACATGTTTAATTCTACCACCTTTAAACATCTCTAC
>PIVM01000971.1 GCA_003353945.1 Gammaproteobacteria bacterium | reverse complement strand
ACAAAATAATCCCCAAAATAATCCACAAAAGGGCGGGATGGCGGGTTATACAAAAAACGATCTAGATGATCTACCGTATCTTTCACTCGAAGCAAAAGAACAGTGACGGCTGGTCTTGAAGCAACATGCCGATCATGTCGCAAACGGAATTAAAAATCCGAGACCGGCGTGCGTACTTGTCGCAATGACTCGCCGACCCATGCACTGCTAACATTTAGCCCCGATCGGAAGACGGTCAGGCGCGAAGGACATTTCCATCGCTCCGTGTCGCACGCGTACCCTTGGCAAAGCCAAGTGCGCTGTGCGACTCCGCTCCTCTTTTCGATCTTGGTTTGTTAGGGCAGGGCCGATGAGCTGCTCCGTAGCACTCGTCCACTGGTCTGCGTCGCATCCTATATTCGGTCTGAATCATAATGTCGTAGACCATGGCCAGGTAAGCTAATCGACTACGTAGGAATGGGCTCGCCCATCCCTAGCAGCTCAAAGCCGAGGGTGGGCGGGCCCTTAACTCTATATAAATTTGATATATAATCCACAAAATAATCCCCAAAATAATCCACAAAAGGGCGGGATGGCGGGTTATACAAAAAACGATCTAGATGATCTACCGTATCTTTCACTCGAAGCAAAAGAACAGTGACGGCTGGTCTTGA
>PIVM01000970.1 GCA_003353945.1 Gammaproteobacteria bacterium | reverse complement strand
GTGATGATAATGATTATGGTGGTGGTGGTGGTGATGATGGTGATGGTGGTGGTGGTGAAGAACCTACATGGGCACGACCCTCTCCATGTGTTGGGCCAAACAGCGCGCGGCAAATCCTCTGGATGTGGGAGGAGGAGATAATGTTTGAATGGCTTTTTTACCATCCAGAGCTGTATGATAGACAGAATCCACATTATCATGACACCGCACTGAAGTCGCATCTGTGGGAAGAACAGTCAATCATCTTGGAGGTGCCAACCGAAGATCTGAAGAGATGGTATAAGTCAACCCGCACTTCCTATGCGAGGGAATTGAGGCATGAAGGGGATGGCTACAGGTTGAGGACCCCCCGCATGCAGTGGCTGTTCGAGAGCTTTGACTTCATAAGACCACACATCAGTATACGGTCCAGGAACAGTAACCATGTTGATCCAACAGCAGGAGTTGGAGATAGCGAGTAATTGGACTACTTGCCAAAACAAAGGCCCTTTTAAGGGCCACCCAAATCCTTCAAGAAGGATCTGGATACTCTGAAATGCTCTTATAATCGTGTAATAAAATAAAAGCCAAAAAATACAAATCCCCCCCCTTCCCCCTCCCCAACCATGTATTTTTTTTGGGGGGGGAGGGAGGGAGGAAATGGTTCATGACTT
>PIVM01000969.1 GCA_003353945.1 Gammaproteobacteria bacterium | reverse complement strand
ACGTACTCTCCACCAAGAGCAATGCTCACCACAGAGGGGAGGTCACGCTGGACAACAAGCTCAAAGAGTGATGGTGTCATGTAGAGGTGCGTGATCTGTGAAACATGTGAAATGTCAAATAAACCATAGTTTGCCCTGCAGTGCTTGTAAAATATTCCTCAAATAACAAGCCAGACAGCTCACCTTCACTGTGTTGATGAGTAACTCCAGCTCATCCAGCAACGCATACTTTGGTGCAAGCACCAAAGTTGCACCCATGGAGAGTGTAGAGAACTGAACTCCACAGCTTCCATCAAACGTCATTGGGCTCAAAAGCAAGAACCGGCCCCCTGGACCCAGGCCCTTGTATATGCACAATGCCCCATATTGAATGAAACAAGAGATATTTGCATGTTCCACAACCACTCCCTTGGGCTTTCCTGTTGTGCCCGAGGTGTACATGACATAGCAAGAGGTGTTGGGAGCAGGGGGGTACCAGTTTACGGCACTTGGCTCTGGAAGAAGTACATCATCGAGGATGTTCATTACGCTCAACACAGGGCACTTCACGACATTTCTGTGTTCTGCAAAAACATCCTCATCTTCAACCATCAGTGCCTTCAACTCGGCGTCCTCCGCAATCAGCTTAACTCGAGCAGCAGGATAGCTTGGATC
>PIVM01000968.1 GCA_003353945.1 Gammaproteobacteria bacterium | reverse complement strand
TTCAGATCATTCATCCTCCTGAAGAACCAGGTGGCACCATTCCACTAGAAGTTTGGGATTTCAGCAATGGCTGGAAGAGCTCTGGTTTTGACTCAGCAGCAGATGCCATTGGTGCCATTAGAGGCCATGTTGCAACACCATTCGATATGGGGGTGGGGATGGTTCGGTCACTCCTTGTGAAGCTGCCTACTGAGATTGATGCACCCAACAAGCACTTGATGATGATTTCCATTCACCATGCTATTATGGATGGCTGGAGCACTCGAATTGTTCTTCGTGATCTTCTCACAGCATACCGTGCATATGCGGATGGTGCTGAGAAGCCGAAAGGGTTGCCACATCTACCTGTAGAGTATGCAGACTACGCTGTGTGGCAGTGGCAGCACCTTGAAATGGGGGGACAATTAGAGCAACAGCTGGATTATTGGACGAAACAGCTGGCTAACACACCAACACCATTGAACCTCCCGTTTGACCGGCCACGTTCTGAAACATCCAGTGGCCGTGAGGGTTCTTATTTGCCCGTTTACCTGCCTGGAAAGCTGATGGCCGCACTTGCCGACCTCTGTACTCAGCACCGCTCTACCTTATTTGTGGGGCTCATGGCAGCTTTCCAGCTAACGTTGAGCCGCCTTGCAGGCAATGTAGAGGATT
>PIVM01000340.1 GCA_003353945.1 Gammaproteobacteria bacterium | reverse complement strand
CAATCAGTTTATGAATGGTCCTTTCTGCATGCACCCAGCAAAGTCCGTGAAGAAAAATATTAAACTGTCCTGCATCATCGCTGATTATTACCATGTTTTTATTATAACCGTGATGGATAGCTGGAATACCATCATCGGTACCAGCTTAGCAATACCGTCATTTGATTCTTTTGCCGAAATATAATAACTAACTAGGACATATATGCCTTAGTTAGTTATTAGCAATGAAGGAGCATAAGCCAAGCGAAGGGCTCGCTTGGCTTAAACATTAAATGTTAGTGGAAATACCAAGTTTCAGAGTCAATACTGCAAGACTCGGATGTCATTGAACTGCTGTTCATAACCAAGCATTCGCCCGTGGCATAACTACGCAGAGCATAAAGTCCGTCTTTATCAGAGTCATCTAGATACCATGTCCCCCACCCGCCTAATCCTGTTGCAAGATAAGGGTTTGATGTAGATTTGTGTTTTAGGTTATCGCCGTCAGACGAGCGAGTAATATTAACTGCTGAGTTATCTACAGCCGATTTGGCAATATTGAACCTAGAGGTACAACTACCTATACAATTTCCATTCTCAATATGTTCAATTATAACGCCAGTGGCCCCAACCTTTACCTCATTAGCTTTAACTGAGCGGCGAATCATTTTTTGTTTAGGTTCTGAGCTGTCGCAGGTTTCAAGAGTAATATCGATATTCTCACTGCCTGAATTATTCGCTTCTAGGCAAAGATAAGAGCTGTCTTTATTGCTGGTCGAAGCGGCTTGAATAGTACCGTCATCTCCCATGTACCATAACTGATTAAAACCATTAGGTATACCAGGGATACAGCTATTAGCAATTAGGCTATTACCCTGGAAGGCTTTACCGTTTGGTATTTGCATACAAAAACCATTGACTTGCAATTTATTGTCAGAACTTAGAATAAAGCGCTGGTTAGCATCATTTTCATCACAGTCTTCAGCAACAATCTCAGACATAATTCCATTACTGACTTTTAAACATTTACCAGTATGCTCAGCGGCATGTAGATAAACTAAGGCGTGTTTAGCTTTGCCAGTGGTATTTTCTGAGTACCAGCGATATGAGGAACTGTCACAAGCATTTGTATAAAATGACCCGTTACTATCAATCAGACATTCGTCTGTATAGACGCTTTTTAGTTTTACCTTGGTTCCGGGCCATTTCTTAGAAATTCCCCAATGGCTGTCTACACCACCACCACCATTGCTTGAAAATACACCTTCTCCAGGGCTAGTTTTAAGGTATTTATCATCACCCCACAAAGAAAGTTGGTAGTGGTTATACTTATCAGTAATGTCGCCATCTGAATTAAGTGTGAATACAGGTTTAAGTACATAGTTTTTGGTTAGATCATTATTGATTTCACCATTTTTGTAAGTATCAAAGCTTAGTACACGACCGGCTTGTTCATCTGCTGGGCGCACGTAGTCGTAGATAGAAAGACCTTCCAATGTATCTTTGATTCCGTTAAGTAATTCTTCCACCTCGATTGTAGCTATGCTTATGCGCCCCCTGCGCCATCCATTACAAAGATCGTTCATGTCTGACTTGCGGCTATTTATATGGGCGGTGGCAGCAATGGTGGACACATAATAGGTCGTAGATTCAGCAGGGCCATAATCTTCGGCTTCAGCCCAAACACGAAAACCTAACACACCATTCTCAAAAAGAGGGCCTTTTTCACCGGTTGAGCAAGAACCGATAACTGACAAACGGTAATCCAACAATTTCGATGCACTCGTGTCCACACTAACGCTCAATTTATTGGTAGCACTGTTGATGCCCACCGTTAGACCTAGATCCGATAATGCTTCAGACATTAAAGTACCAGAAGAGGTTCGTAGACTTCTAAAACGTGAATAGATGTCTCGACCTAACTCACATTGCTCACGATAAGAGTTGTAATTGAATAAGTCAGTGTCGTTGTAGCCATTGAGGGTTGCATCAAGCTGCGCATTGTAATCCATAAGCGCAAAATTGCCCGATACATGGTTGTAATCTAATAAATTTAGAGCGGTATCACTCCAGCGGTAGCCATATTCGCTGGCACAATAGGCATTGAACTCAAAGTTGTGAGCAAATGCCAGTAATTCAGCAGTAAGGAGCATAACAATGGTGTCGTTTTTAATTGCGCGATATTTACTACCGGTTTGCTCACTATCACTGGACAAAAAATAAGATAATGTTCCGGCAATATCGTTGGAAATATCGTCATAATCATCGTAGGCCTCTTTATGGGCATAATGATTATTTTGGTCGTAGATTTCTGCTTGAATATCATCGAGTACACTGTTTAGTGCATCAGATGCAGATTGAGCAAGTACGTAATCTTCAAGGGTTTCTACACGTCCGTCAAACTCCTCCAAACATCCAACCAAGTCTTCATCTGGTCCCTCTACAGGAGAGGCTTTAAACCCTCGCAATAAAATGGATACAAACGGGAACACCTTGCCGACAGGTGAGAGCTCCTCTGCAGATTCAATCGCGGCAGCGATGCCTGTTCTGATGGCTTGATCGGTTGTAAGAATACCGGCGCCAGTACTATCATATGTTGTGGTTGTTCCTGCGGTTCTATCGATGTAAGCAGCACATTTTTCACCCGTATCAGCAAAAGTCTGCGTACTTCCTATTGTCAGGCTGAGAGCGAGTAGCACGAGTACAGTTTTCTTCATAATAAAATG
>PIVM01000967.1 GCA_003353945.1 Gammaproteobacteria bacterium | reverse complement strand
CGACATCACTTCCGGTCTGCTGGAGTGACTTCCGGTCATTATGATATCTCTTCCGGTCATTATGACATCACTTCCGGTCATTATGACATCACTTCCGGTATGCTGGAGTCACTTCCGGTTATTATGACATCACTTCCGGTCTGCTGGAGTCACTTTCGGTCATTATGACATCACTTCCAGTCATTATGACATCACTTCCGGTCTACTGGAGTCACTTCCGGTCATTATAACATCACTTCCGGTCTGCTGGAGTCACTTCCGGTCATTATGACATCACTTCCAGTTTGCTGGAGTCACTTCCGGTCATTATGACATCACTTCCGGTCATTATGACATCACTTCCGGTCATTATGACATAACTTCCAGTCATTATGACATCACTTCCGGTCTACTGGAGTTACTTCCGGTCATTATGACATCACTTCCGGTCTGCTGGGGTCACTTCCGGTCATTATGTCATCACTTCCGGTTGTTATGACATCACTTCCGGTCAGTATGACATCACTTCCGGTCTACTGGAGTCACTTCCGGTCATTATGACATCACTTTCGGTCTACCAGAGTCACTTCCAGTCATTATGACATCATTTCCGGTCATTATGACATCATTTCTGCTGACTCAGCAAAGTTGGCAGAGTGCCAATTTCCATCACCAG
>PIVM01000339.1 GCA_003353945.1 Gammaproteobacteria bacterium | reverse complement strand
CGTCTCGTCATCCCTGTTCACCTCCCCGTCCCCCCACCAGCCGCAGGCCAAAACGGGACTTGCCGCCAAGATGCACGCAAAGAACAGGACGCCACCCCCGAGAGTCACGGCGAGGAACCTGTTCGATGCGGCCCTTTCACGGAAATTCAACATCACTGTTCCCATCTTGAGGAGATATCCGGGGAGAAGGCTAAACGAAAAACCGTCGTTTCGCTACGAATGCCGGAGACGGCCTCGAACGCGAGCGCCGCGAGCAGGAGAATGTACGATCATGTCAATCGGCCTTCGTGAATGGGCCCACTCTGCCTGAAGTGGGGTGACGGGAAAATGGTAAGTTAGGAGGTTCATACCCAAACTGGTAAGCTGTGATCGCCTTGAGTGGTGCGGGGGTATTGATGGTTGACCTATGGGAGAAGTGTTCGAACCGCCATTCCGCTTGAGGAAATCGACGCTGAGTTGAAAGGCGTCGCAGGCAACATACAGACGATGCTTCCGGAGGTAATGTGATGACCGAATTTCCTAACTTCGACAAGAGAGCATTCGACGCACTTATTGACGCAGAATGGCCTGCACACCAGCATTACAAAAGCGGCATTCACCTTGTGTTCGAGGAAGATCCAGATCATCTGAATGACCGTGCAACGGAGATAAAATTTCTTTTCTTAGATAAAGTCTACTCAGCAGGTTTGCGTCGTTGGTTCAAACCTTGTGGTGATGGTGAGCCACCGTCAGATTGCACGTCGTCAGGCACTAAAAAGGGGTGTAAGTGCGACCCAATATCTGTCTTCGTTCGGCACCTGACGGTCGGAGAAAACGGCAATGAATTTAGTCTGCTGATGAAGAATGCGAGGGAAATTGGACCTAAGTTGTCTGACAAGAACTTGGGTAAGGTCATACAGGATATTGAATGCTTCGGGAATCTTCTCCGAGAGCGAATTCGTCGAACAGACGGTTCCAAGAAGCCTACAAACTTTCAATCGTTCTGTTCAAAGTATCTGTGGTTTCACGCCGGAGTGTTTCCTGTTTATGACCAATGGGCTCGCAAGGGGCTAAAACGGCTTCAAAAGAGAGGTTCGTCTAACTACGAAAAATATGGTGAATTCGCGGAGGATATTCTCTCGCTTCTTAAAGTCGTATTCCCGGAGGAAAGCGAATTCACTTCGGAACAGATAAAGAGAGTTGATGTCTTCCTGTTTGGGATAGGCCACGATAAATCGAGAATGAGCGTGGAATGACCAAAGGACGCTCCATCCGTGACGCTATCAGCCACCGTGAAATAGACCGCTGCCGTCAAGCTTAGGAGAAGGAAGGTGAGGACCGGACGGCGGTCGAAACGGGGGCCCGTCCAACTGCTGAACAACGATCCTCAAAAAAAATGGTCGGGGAGACTGGATTCGAACTAGCGACCCTCTGCTCCCAAAGCAGATGCGCTACCAGGCTGCTCTACTCCCCGACACCTTGTTTTTCAATGGCTTGCGCCATTGCGTCCTTTTCAAATTTGTTTGATTTGGCCCTGATCTGGTATCTGGGGTGGCAACACCCAGATGCTAAGGGCGACACGCTCCCTATTTACTCCCTCCCCCACCATAACGCAATTCCGTCACCCATGACGCTCGCATCTGTTCCTGCCCCCTTCTCTGCGACCTCTACACCCTTCGTTTCCCTTAATGCCTGTGGTATCGTGAATAAACAACTATCTTTGAATGAGTGCGAAAGCTGTTGGGTCAGTAAGACGAGTCTTGGAGCCATGTCATGGGAAAAGCAGAAGCGAGCGGCCATTCTCTCTCATACAGAGACACCTGCCTTGTAAAAGGGATGTTGGCACGAGATGATCGCCAACATGACATTGCCGCCTACTTTAAGGTGAACGCGGGGCGAATTTCTGAAGTGGCGGCCGGAGATAACCCGTACCCCAATGCCACGCCCACCCATGAGGATCAGCTTCCACCGCCGGGGCCGTACCTGACTAAATTTGCTCTTAGTGGCGTTATCGACGCCTTCAACGAGGCGATTGAGGCCTTAAACCTTGCTGAGGCGGAAGAGGCCGTTGAAGACGTGAAGGCCGCGTTGGTGCTGGCCCGGGATACCCTGATTGCCAAGATGGAGAGCCTACAGGAAGCATAGTGTTTTTGTCAGAAGGCCTCTTTCACGCTGAGCCGCTCCACGGGAGCTTTCTGACCTTCCCCAGGAATCCCGGACATTCTTCAATCAAATGGATGATGAATTCCTGCCTATCTGCTTAACGCCCACATCTACCGCATATTGATATATGTGAGGTCACTTTGGCCGGAACGTATCCTCTAACGGCCCTTCATCGCCCGCCGCACCGACATTCAGGACCTGTTGGAAACCCTGGTGGATATGGGGCTGGTGCGGCATGTGGGTGAAAGCCGGTTCCGGTAGGGAGTGATTACGCGATCGAAGAACCAAGATAGGAGTCTAAATCGATGACACAAGGAGTCTAAATTGATGGCACAAGGAGTCTAAATCGACAACACAAGGAGTCTAACTCGACGGCACACGCAAACATAAGAGTCTAAATCGATGGCACACACAATCAAGTGGATGGTGGATTTTTGCCTATCCGCTTAACGCCCACATCTACCGCATATTGATATATGTGAGGTCACTTTGGCCGGGACGTATCTTCCGCGTTCTCTTTGTCTGCGGATTCGCAATCGTCTTCCGTCTGGGAGCGGACATATTC
>PIVM01000966.1 GCA_003353945.1 Gammaproteobacteria bacterium | reverse complement strand
TCGTTCAAACTGTTATCACAGAACAAGGGGTTGCTTTTGACTGCCTTAAGCTCCGGCCTTCGGCCTCCACTTAAGGCAGCAAAAGAACCCGGCGTTCTGTGCCTAAAGAAAAAGGGTTTGTCGTGAGCTGCAACAGTCAGCTAGAGCAAGCGCGCAGTTATAGTCCGCAATTCACCAGAGCAGTTTTTACTACCGCTCAGGTATAGTACGAACAACATTAGGTGGTTATTGGCATCTTTTGTTGGTCGAGCAACAGTGAAATAAAGCAGTTTGTCGTAAACTGGCAAAACAGAGTACGGGGTGTTGCACTATTATTTGTCGTGCCACAAAGGTTTTAAACAAGGCTGTATTACAATTTGTAGTGCAGTAAAGCAAACAGTGATATGGGTTTTAGGAATTCATTAGGCTAGCCAACAAAATAGCTAACAGTGCTTTCGTTCAATCTCTTATCACAGAACAAGGGGTTGCTTTTGACTGCCTTAAGCTCCGGCCTTCGGCCTCCACTTAAGGCAGCAAAAGAACCCGGCGTTAGCACCTCATCAAGCATTGCGGCTTTGCTTAACATCATCAGCAAGCCAAGCTTTGATAAGGGACTGGTAAGGCATGTCACGTTTGTTGGCTTCAATCTTAATGCTGTCCAATAAACCTTCTGGTAG
>PIVM01000338.1 GCA_003353945.1 Gammaproteobacteria bacterium | reverse complement strand
CAAAATCCGCCAATCATTGTTACTGGTGACACCTGGGATAACGGCAAGGGAGTTCAGGGCGGCGATTTTTTTGATACGCCGATCATTAACATTTTTAATGTGGACAAGATTAATAAGGACAAGGGGCGGATAAAAAAGCTTCATGAATATATTGGTGAATCCTATTTTGATTATTTAGCCGGATTGCCTGATCTTGTGTTGATGATGGACGAGGCACACCGTTACCGGGCCAAGGCGGGCATGAAGGCGGTTGCCGAGCTTAATCCCGTTTTAGGGTTGGAGCTAACCGCGACACCAAAAACCGTTGGTGCGAATTCTAAGCCGTTTAAGAATGTGATTATTGATTACGGCCTTGGCAATGCTATGGCCGATGGTTTTGTCAAAGAACCGGCGGTTGCGACAAGGGCGAATTTTGATCCTTCGTCCGTGTCTAAGGATCAGCTTGAGCAGATCAAGCTTGAAGACGGTATTCACTATCATGAGCATGTTAAGGTGGAACTGGATATTTACGCCCGAGATAGCGGCAAGCATAAGGTTCATCCCTTCATGCTGGTTGTGGCGCAGGATACCACTCATGCCAAGGCAATTCGGGAACAGATCGAAAGCGATGGATTTTTCGACGGACGCTACAAAGGCAAAGTCATTGAAGTTCACTCCGCCCTTAAAGGGGAAGAAAATGACGAAGCCATGCAGCGTCTTGTGGCTTTGGAACATGAGGGCCAGACTGATATAGTTATTCATGTGAACAAGCTAAAAGAAGGTTGGGACGTTAATAACCTTTATACCATTGTTCCCCTGCGGGCCTCGGCCTCTGACATTTTAACCGAACAGACCCTGGGCCGTGGGTTGCGCTTGCCCTACGGCAAACGAACAGGCGTTGAAACCGTGGATACTCTGACGGTCATTGCCCATGACCGCTTTGATGAAGTGATCCGGCGTGCGCGTGAGGATGACTCTCCCTTTGCCATTAAGAAAATATCTATTGGGGATAATGCGGATGTGTCTGGTGCAGGGGCGGCAGTGCTGGAATCGCCAAGCGTTTTGGACAGTATATTAACCGGGTCAAATGCCGGGATGCCGGGGTTCTCTGAACCAGCCCCAGCCCCTTATGTTTTTGACACACCAAAAGAGCAACGAGCGGCTCAAGCGACCATTGAACTTATTCAGCACCAGTATGAGCGCAAGTTAAAGCGCGGGGTCGAACAATTGAATGACCCTGGCGTTCGCAAGGAAATCGCAGCCGCCGTCAAGGAGGCTTTGAAACCAGTTCAGGGCGAACTTGAGGGTGTTGTTGAAGAGCCGGACTATGAAAAAATTGTTGAAATTGTAACATCAAAAATTGTCGAACTAACCATCGAAATCCCGGAAATTGTTGTTATTCCAACTCGTGAAGTGACATTCGGGTATAAGGATTTCGATCTTGAAGGGCTTGAGGCGATCTCTAAACAACCGATCTCCGATGAAATTATGATTACTAATATGCGGACAGAAGCCCGCACGTTCCTCGCACGCTCGTTTGAAGGCGCAGGCGAAGAGGCAATGGAAAACTACATCGTGCGCCACTTTATCGAGGGTTTCGATCAGGTTGATTATGATAGACAGGCTGATCTATTGTATAAGCTGGCCGGGCAAATGGTTGAGCGTATTCGCTCTTATCTTACAGAACCAGAAGATGTTGAAAATGTATGCCTTGTTCATGGCAAGGAGCTGGCGCGATTTATTTTTGAACAAATGAAGGTGCATTATTGGGAGACCCCAACGGATTACCGCGCCACAATTTCCCGTGGTTTTCAGGTGCTGCGGCCTCAAGCGTTCAATGTCTCTGACCCTTCACGGGTAAAGGACTTTAAACGGCCTATCATGCCGCTTGGTGACACCAAAAAACATGTGTTCATGGGCTTTCAAAAATGCTGTTACCCTTTCCAGAAGTTTGATTCTGACGATGAGCGTCGCTTTGCCGTTCTGATAGATTCAGACCATGAAACGGGCGTTATGCGATGGATGAAACCCGGTGCCAAACAGTTCCAAATCGAGTATTTGGCGGGCAGGGGATATGAGCCGGATTTTGTTGTCGAAACAGACAGTGAAAAACTCATCGTGGAAGTTAAGGCTCGAAACGAAATGACGGACGAAACTGTTCTCGCTAAAGCCCGAGCCGCTTGCGAATGGGTCGGCCACGCCAATGCTCATGCAGAGGAGAACGGTGGCAAGAAGTGGGTCTATGCCCTTGTCCCGCATGACGACATCAAGGAAAGCTCAACCTTAGTAGGCCTGATGGCCGCACATAGGAGGGGTTGAATGTCTCTCAATAGGAAGACTGTTATGGACCGGATTACTGAGATACTTTTGCCTAGTGACTAGTTATTGACTACCTAGTCGCTATTCTTCGTCCGTATCGCTCATGTCTAAACCACCTTTAGCCACAGTTTTGGTTAACTCAAATAGGCGTTTTCTGACTTTTGGATCGGTGATCTTGTAATACGCCCGAACCAGTTCTAATGACTCCTGACGGGCCAGCAGGTCGTCCTCAAACACGTTGAAATCCGCATCGCGAAGTCCTGCCGCCAATTGGTCTTCATGGGTTTTTAGCTCTCCTGGCATATCATCGAAGAAGAACGAGATCGGTACGCTCAGTATTTCACCAAACTCATAACCTGAAGGTCGTTGGTTCAAATCCAACCCCCGCAACCAAATTAAAGCCCGTAACCTTAAATG
>PIVM01000337.1 GCA_003353945.1 Gammaproteobacteria bacterium | reverse complement strand
TACACTCGACGACATCCTACGTCCACAAGGCTATTCCATTTTCGTTGAGTCAGACGACATCTACTGCGTACTATGAAATCAATCGTAATCAACCTGGCTGAAAGAGCCGACCGCCTTAAGCTATTTAAGGAGAATAATAAAGATAAAGCCGATGACATCCGTGTGTTTTCCGCCGTAGACGGTAAGGAAGTCACAATGGAGAAACTCTGGGAAAAAGGATTTGACACCGATAAGAACTGGAGAGATCCTGAGTTGGATCGCGTTCTTACTTGGGGGGAGATCGGTTGTTTCCTAAGTCACTTCACAGTTTGGGAGATGATTGCAGCCGGGGATGAAGCCGTCCTGGTAATGGAAGACGATGTGATTCTCTATAAGAATCTATCAGAAATCGAGACATTTCTTGGAGACCGGGAACTTCTCTACCTCACTCATAATGAAATGAAACCAGGTGGTGTGAAACCCATTTCCGAGGAATTGGTCCAACCTTGTTACCCATACTGGCTCGCAGCCTACATCCTGACGCCTTCAGGTGCACGGAAACTGGTCGAAGGTGATATCCGTAGGAACATCATCCCAGCGGACGAGTACGTCCCTCGTATGTTAGATAGAATTGATGTAGCAGCATTTAAGGAACCTGTTGCTCAGCAAATTTCCCGTGATACACTGGGAACTAACATCGAACCAAGGTCTGAGTCCGATTACGTCGTGGACTTTACTACTCACGTCTTGACCTGCGGAAGCGATGAGGCCAAGATGAAAAAATTCACTGAGAGCACCGAACGTCTGGAAATCAAACCGGTAAACATCATTCAAGGTGAGTGGCAAGGTACCACGATGGAGGGTCCAGGTGGTGGACAGAAACTCGTTGATCTTCAGGCATATATCAGTCGCAACAAGCTTCCTGACCATGACGTGATCTTGTTCACGGACGCTTACGACGTATTCTATGGCCGTGGTTTGGATACCATCTTAGGACGTTTCCTTGGTTACAAGCGTGAGATCGTATTTTCTGCTGAGAAACATTTGTGGCCTGATAAGAGTCTTAGTTTCCCGCCGACTCACACCCCATATCGTTATCTCAACTCAGGCACCTTCATCGGTAGAGTGGGTGAGATCAAGCGTATGATCCAGAATCCTATCCAAAAACATGAAGACGACCAACTCTACCTTCAAAAAGAGTTTCTGACTGGAAAGTTTGACGCAGCCTTGGACGTTGAGTCCTACATTTTTTGTACACATGAAGAGGCTACTCAGATACAGAACGGAATGATCTACAACCCGATTACCGGTTGTTATTCCTGTATCTACCACGGCAATGGCGGTGGCGAGGCTAAGGTCAAATTTGAGCAGTTGTATAATGAGCTTCACCCGGAAATTAAGTATGCCTATGTAAAGGACTACCAGGAGATCGGGAATGAGATGCTTTTGATTGATTGTTTCTCAGAGGAAGATTGCCAACGATGGATTGATATTTCGGAAGCTCACGGCGGGTGGAATCCTCACCCTGATGACAGGTTCCCTTCACACGACATCCACATCAAAGAATTAGGATTGTGGGAGGAATGGTCGGATCATTGGAAACGAGTGATTGCACCAATCACGGACAAGTACTGGAGACCGTCGATGCATTACCACCTGAGAAAAGCATTCACAATGAAGTACTCTACTGACACTCAGAGGACCCTTGGACTTCACACAGATGCGGCGTTGGTAACTGGTTCGATGAAACTCAATGACGACTATGAAGGTGCTACTCTCATTTTCCCTCGCCAAGGAATCACCAACGAGGACATTCCCATAGGGAAACTCATATTGTTCCCAGGACCACTGACACATGGTCATTACGTCAATGAGTTGAGGTCTGGAACCAAATACTCATTTACTACCTGGACCGCTCGTAACGAGGGAGACCTCCTGAACCCATGATCATTCTTCCAAACCACGTTTACATACACGTCCCGAAAACCGGAGGATCGTCCTTTGAACAAATGATGTACGAGCGTCATGGGTTTCCGGTCTCTGGTGACCAACATAACGTTGCTGCTGACATCCCTACTTCCGATATTCAAAAGGAGGTATTTGGGTTCATGAGGGACCCTCTCATCTCTGAGGTTTCCAATTGGCGCTACCACTACTTCTCCTGGGGTTCATCCAAAATGACTTTCACCGAATGGTGCGAATGGCGTTATGGTGACAAACCCGAGGAGTATGGATACCAGTTAGGATTGGCAAAAAATCAGGTGGAGTATGGATACAAGTTCAATGTCAGACCATCCGCCGGATATTTCTGTGACTCCACCGGAAATTGTGTTGCAGATCGCATCTACCGGTATGAGGACATTGGAAATGCATTGGTAGAAATCTCAGAGATTCTCGGTATGGATTGTTCGATCGACGGTTTCCAAGCGATGCAATACAATTGGTCCAGAGGTCGGGAAGAGTATGGCGACCACATAACCAAGCGGGCTGAGGATTTGATAAGTGAAGCCAAGGCAATTGACTTTGAGATTTGGGCGGAAAGTGGTGACATCCCGACTGATTACACCTGCCCTGTGGTTCGACGGAACGCTTATTCAAGGTATAGGTCAGATTTACAAACTGAAACAAAGGCGGCCAAAAGTCGCCTTTTTTTGTGCGTTGTATTAAAGTTGCATTAGGACACAATTAGGTTAGAATTAATTTTTATTTACCATTCTTTGGCATGAGAATAATAGAAACAT
>PIVM01000965.1 GCA_003353945.1 Gammaproteobacteria bacterium | reverse complement strand
TAACAAGTACACCCGCAATTCGCTTATGATTGGTGCACCATCCTGCAGGAAGGCATCAATCATCAATGTTATTGTAATGCGTGGGTACCGCAATACCCGCATTTGCTGATCAATTGTTGCACCATCCTGCTGGAGGACATCAATCGTCAATGTAAACCATGGATATACCCGCTTGGTATGAATGCGGGTGTAACAAGTACACCCGCAATTACGGATGTAACAAGTACACCCGCAATTCATCCATTACCTACATTACCTCACATGAAAATGCGGGTAGACGCGGGTACCACTACCTAGTTACTAACTTCTCCGCCAGGGGGTCGGAGAAACTTTCACATTCTTATCGATTGTGTCTGACTTTACAGAACAGCCTCCTGGGACCCCAGGGGCGTTTCAATCGACAATGGGCCTGCCATGGACCTTGTCACCACCTGTTATTTACATGCCCACACACTACATGCAAAAATAACAAGCCTCCTGGAACAGCCGTGAAACCCCAACATGTAATCACCGTCTGGCATTCGCCGCCTGCAGTGCCTATGTGTATTGTAACACGGGCTCCCAATCACCAACAAATTCCTGTCTCAAACGGCCAATCCTTCTTCATGAGATAGCTGTATGTATTCCTGGTATATTTATATCCACCCATACCAACTATC
>PIVM01000336.1 GCA_003353945.1 Gammaproteobacteria bacterium | reverse complement strand
TCATCACGCGATTGTCTATCAAACTGGATGCTGCCTATTGCGACTTCCCCGAGCTGTAGTTGTACCGGCTGTATCTGGCGCATTTGTTAGTTTTCCTGACGAAGTTTTTGTGCAAATTCAGACCTCCTGATCTAGAAGGCGAGTATATTTCAGCTGCCACCTGTAAAATGCCATAACAATCAATAAGCTATAATCACTCTTGGCAAAAAGCAAAGTACCATCTAAAAATGCAGTGTGATTTTAAAAAGAGACCAAAAATAACATTACCTCTCCAGCAGAGCACAAAATAAATGTTAAGATCAACCCCACATTTCAGACATAACATGATGAAAGGGATGAATCATGCCGCAAGCACAACTGCCTATTTTCCCCAATGGTTCCACAGCCATTAATGCGAATCTTGCTTTTGAAAAAAAAGACGGCAGGGTGACTTACTTTAACGGAACGATGCCGGTTTTTACTCATGATGAAAACGATCTGAATACGTTCCGTATGATCACCAGTCAATTCTATGTCAACGGCAACGCCACACAGGCTGAAATCTGTCGTGCTTTTGGCGTCAACCCCATCAATGTCAAACGAGCGGTAAAGAAATACCGCGAACACGGTGCCGCTGGATTTTATAAACCACGCAACACAAGAAAGGCTACCGTACTGACACCAGAAGTACTACAGGAGGCGCACCAAAAGTAGGCTCCTTAAGAGAAGCCTGCTTGATCAGGGAATAGAGGCTGGTGATGTTGCAAAAGCCTTGGACGTTAAAAAAACACCTTAGACAAAGCCATCCTTGATAAGCGTTTACATAAACCCACTAAAAAAAAGAAAACCATCAGGAACTGATCGCTAGTAACAAAAGTGAGCGCAATGCCATAGACCACAAAGCCCCCATCGGCATGGGCGCTACCAATACCCTCGATCGCATGGCGGCGATGCTCGGCCAAATCAGTGAGGTGTCGATAGAGTTTAAGGCCTCAACTGATGTTCCTAATGGTGGTGTTTTGTTTGCCCTGCCCGCCTTATTGGCGATTGGTTTGCTCCACAGCACCCAAAAATATTTTCGGTTGCCCAATGGATACTATGGCCTTGATAGCCTCTTTCTCTTGTTTGCCTTTATGGCATTAACCCGGATAAAAAGTATCGAACGATTACGCTATTGCACACCGGGAGAATGGGGAAATATATTGGGCCTTGATCGCATCCCCGAAGTACGCACGTTACGCTCAAAGCTGAAAATACTCTCAGAACAAGGCTCTGTAGAGCAATGGGGTGGCGAATTATGCCGCCAGTGGATGGCGGTGGATTTAGAGGATGCCGCCATCTTATACATCGATGGTCATGTGCGTGTTTATCACGGTGATCAAACCAAACTCCCTCGCCACCATGTTGCCAGACAACGTTTATGTTTGCGTGCCACGACCGATTACTGGGTCAACGCGATGGACGGCCAGCCATTTTTTTTCATCAACAAGGCCGTCGACCCCGGACTCATCAATGTCGTTGAAAATGAGATTGTTCCTCGACTCATTGATGAACTACCTGCGCAACCCACACAAGCGCAGCTGAACGCTGATTCTTTATTACCGTGCTTCACCCTGGTTTTTGATCGCGAAGGTTACAGCCCTGACATGATGTTGCGCCTGAAACAAAAGCACGTCGCTTGCATGACCTACCATAAGTATCCGGGAGAAAACTGGTCGTTGGAAGAATTTAAAGCTCATCAGGTTCGTTTGGTCAGCGGGGAAACGGTTGAGATGTCGCTTGCTGAACGGGGCACCTATTTAAGCGGCAAGTTGTGGGTGCGCGAGATACGAAAATTGACTGAAAGCGGACATCAAACATCCGTGATCGCTACCCATTATCATATGGATTTGATCACAATTGCAGCATCAATGTTTGCCAGATGGTCACAGGAAAACTTCTTCAGATATATGCGACAACACTATAATATTGATGCACTTGCGGATTATTGTTTGGAGGACATTCCCGACACCACCCGGGTCGTCAACCCGGACTATCGCCAACTGGACTCACAATTGCACAGCCTCAATGGCAAACTCAATCGCCGTCTTGCCGACTTTGGCTCCCTGAATCTGGAAACCGACCTTGAACTGAAAAAAGTCGAAGCGTTTGAGAAGAAAAAAGCATTCCTTTTGGATGAAATCGTTTCATATCAAGAGGATGTCGAGGCTCTAAAACTTAAGCGATGCGAGACCAATAAACACATCCATATTTCCGAGCTGCCCGAACCGGAGCGATTCAGTAAGCTTGCGACACAATCGAAACACTTGATCGATACGATCAAAATGGTGGCTTATAGGGCTGAAACAGCCATGGTAAATGTGCTGCGTGAGAACATGGCTCGCCTTGATGATGCGCGGCAAGTGGCTTTGTCGGTCTATCAATCGGAGGCTGATTTGTTTCCAGATTATCAAAAACAGATTCTCACGGTTCGTCTTCATCGCTTGGCCAATCACAGTAATGATAAGGCGGTCGAAAACCTTTGCCAGGAGTTGAATGAGACCAATACTCAATTTCCAGGAACAAATCTTCGGATGATTTTTGAATTTGGGGTCACTTGAAAATCATCTAGATCAGGAGGTCTGAAATTCGAAATTTATCGACTATTTTACGTCAATCCACTATTAATAGGGAAAACTTCGACCATGGAATCTCGATTAATTTTAGTGATTTCAGGGGGTTATCATTTCTCGGTCAGGCACTA
>PIVM01000335.1 GCA_003353945.1 Gammaproteobacteria bacterium | reverse complement strand
ATAGGGGTTTTGTCTACAATCCTGACATTGGCATGGTTGAAATCAACGAATATGCCATTAACTCAATGAACATAGACATGGGCACGATTGTCCTGAATGAAATAAATGGGATGACCTCCGATGGCAGTAGCGTAGCTCTGGCCAATGATACTACAACAAGAAAAACATACTTGGTTAAGATGGCTACACCTACAGTAGGCCGCGGCGGTGCAATAGCAGAGCCAGACGAATTGAAGAGATCCATCGGCAGAGTAGCCGCTAACTATTCCAGGGTCTTCAGTCTGTCCACGGAGACGATGTCCACCTTGGCTGGAGAGCAAACGCCCCTGGCGAGTGCAAGCTTTGGCGGCGGTGATGGTAATCTTGTAAAAACCAGCATCTGGGGTACCGCCGGCCTTGCTGCCGCATTGCCAAATATCAGCGACGGCAATGCCGGCGAAGCTGGTGTAGGTGCGTCCCTTTACTTTGATAATGGACTGATCGTTAGCCCTGCCATGTACTTCGGAAAGCACAAAATCGGAACTGGAGATAGAGTCAAAACTGATGTGCTGTTGGTTGGCCCCGCTGTCTTCATGCAATACGCCCCGGCCCCGACCGGACTGCGGTTGAGACTCGGCGTTGTGGGCCAGTACATGGACCTCAAGGTGGCACGAGGGTACGAAATCGTTGGCGGCTCCGACGAGTCAACTGGAAAAGCCAAAGGTTCCACCTTCGCACTGCTCACGCACATCGGTTGGATGCAGGCCATCAACGAAAAGTTGTTTATCGAGCCATTCCTCGAGTACGACATGAAGCGCATGAATATCAGAGGCTGCGAGGAATCCGACGGTTCATTCACCAGTAACTATGACTCCTATTCGGAAAACTTGAACAAGACCCGACTTGGCTTCGAAGTGCAGTATGCCATGAGCGACACCCTAAATCTCAAAACATGGGCTGCTTGGTCACATCGTTTTGAAAAGACCGGGTCCAGCCTAACTGGTACTGGCGTCGGCATTGGTGATTTCAACTACGACGCCCATGTCGACCAGGACTGGGCCGACATGGGCGTCGGTGCCAGGTGGCAGTTGGATAACAATGTTGAGGCCTTTTCCAACCTGAAGGTTGGTGTTGCTGCCAATGATGAAGCGGGGATATCAAACATCGGTTTGACTTGCGGTATCTCGAAAAGCTTCTAACAATATAAACTGTGAACTACCGTCCACTATGCCTCGGCATGGTGGACGGTTTTCTGTTTTTAGAGACAGACTGTCCTATGTGATCAGGTCTTACGTCTCTCCATAGATCGAACTATTCCCGACCATTGAAGCTGGACTTTAGTTGGTCAACGGATGTTACGAGATTCAAGACTGCGCTTTACCCCAAAATTCGGACCACTTGCTAAGGTGGAATTTGCATCCTAAAATGACCTCGGAAGGAGGATGCAAATGGGTAAGAAACGAAGGACATTCACAGATCAATTCAAGGCCAAAGTTGCCTTGGGGGCTGTCAGAGGTGTGAAGACTTTGGCAGAGCTGGCGGCACAGTATCAGGTTCATCCCAACCAAGTTTCGCAGTGGAAAAAACAGCTGCTCTCACAAGCTCAAGATGTGTTTTCTGGCAAAAACAGCAATTCTGCTAAGACTGCAGACGATTTGACCGCACCCCTTTATGAAGAAATCGGACGATTGAAGATGGATATCAAATGGCTTGAAAAAAAGTTTTGAGCCTGCCATTTGCGACTCGTCGGACTTGGGTGAAGTCGCACCCGGATTATTCCATCCGGCGACAATGCCGATTGGCAGGTATATCTCGTTCTGGCTTTTACTACGAAACGAAGCCGGAATCAGAAGAGAATCAGACGTTAACGCGTCTGATCGATGAAAAGTACATGCTGTTTCCTGAATATGGTTCACCTCGCATGACGGACTGGTTGCGTGGCCAGGGATATACAGTAAATCATAAACGGGTGGCCCGACTCATGCGGCAAATGGGTTTACAGGCTATAACCCCAGGGCCGCATACGAGCAGGCCTGCGAAAGGTCATCATATCTATCCGTATTTACTACGGGATATGGAAGTAGATCGGGTAAATCAAGTCTGGAGCGCAGACATAACGTACATTCCTATGAACAAAGGTTTCATGTACTTAGCTGCGGTCATTGACTGGCACAGCCGTTATGTTTTGGCTTGGGAATTGTCCAACTCGATGGAGTGTTGGTTTTGCGTATCGGCTCTGGATCGGGCTTTGGATTGCGGGACGCCTGAGATATTCAACACAGACCAAGGAGCGCAATTTACCAGCAATAAATTCACTGGAGTTCTGCTCGCCAAAAACATCGCTATCAGCATGGATGGTCGTGGTCGAGCATTGGACAACGTATTCATCGAAAGGCTTTGGTGGACAGTGAAATACGAGGAGATTTATCCGAAGGAACACGCCAACGGTTCAGAACTTTATGCGAATCTTGATCGGTACTTCAGATATTACAATGAAGAGCGAGGACATTCGTCTCTGGACAAAAAGACTCCATCAGAAGTATTCTTCGCTGGTCAAAGTCTACACTGACAATGGTTGCTGCCGTCGCTCCGCTCCGCCCTCAGCCGGGCTGCCCCTTCGGGGACGGGCTACGCTCCACGACAGCAGCACAAAGGAACGGCAGCAAGTCGTTCACGACACGGAACAAAGGATTGCAGGTTCCACCTAAAACTAGGCTGCGAGTGGTCTAGGAATTGGGTAAGGCGTAGA
>PIVM01000334.1 GCA_003353945.1 Gammaproteobacteria bacterium | reverse complement strand
AGTCGCCCTACGGGCTCCTTCTTGACCTCCAATCTGGGGGCGAAAAACACGGCTACGACTTGCCTCATCTCTCACATAATTGTGAATTATTGAGGCGACAACTATCCTGACACAGGGGGTTGTGCGGCTGCCCGATTCGCGCCGGATGCGTCAACGTATGAATCTCTTTCAGTTTGTGAATCGCCACGTGGGTATAAATCTCTGTCGTTGATAACTGACTATGCCCTAACATCTGCTGGATAAAACGAATGTCTGCACCGTTTTCCAGCATCAAGGTGGCCATCGTATGCCTGAACAGATGGCAGGAACCCACCTTGTCTATACCCGATTGTTTGACGTATTTTTTTACTGATCGGCTAACTTGGTAAGGGCTGAGAGTGCAACCTGTTTTATACAGAAACACATTATCCGGGCTCGACGGGATGGCTTGATGCACGCGCACTTCATCGAGATACTTTTGTACCCATAGCAAGGCACGCTCACCGATGGGGACGAAGCGATCTTTTTTACCTTTTCCCTGTCGAACAGCCAGCACACCGGCAGAGGCGTTAATATCCGGCTTGGTAATATTAATCACTTCCTGACGGCGGATGCCGGTGCTGTAGAGTACTTCCAGGATAGCGCGATCCCGAATACCATTATCCGTTTCGATATCCGGCTGGGTTAATACCAACTCCGCCTCTTCAGCGGTCAAGGTATGTTTGGGTAACCGTTTCTCCGGCTTGGGCATTTCCAACTCACTGGCCGGATTATAGAGAATCAGGTTTTCACGGATCAGGAACTTAAACCAGGTGCGCACCGCCGATAAACGGTTACGTTGGCTGGCAATCGATAAAGGTTTTCCGCTGCGGCTAACGGCGTAGAACAGGAAGCGTTGATAGCGTTGCAGAATGGGTCTTGTAATCTGCTCAATGCGGTCAATGCCTCGCTCATGACACCAGTCAATAAACCATTTCAAGGACGCATGTTTGTAGCGGATACTTTGCGTAGCGTAGTTTTTTGCCTTTAGCTGTTCAACGTAGGCAAGCGCATAGGCGTGTAAGGAACGGGGATCACTGGGCTTTCCATCATCACTCGATTTATACGGCATGGTTTACACCTCGGCGGCTAAAGAAGTTGGTGAGGTACGGTGTGATGCAACTGTATTATTTTTTCCCGCTATAGTGCTTAATTCGCTTGCCAGACTTTCATCATTCCCTAAAGCCCCTTGGCTACTGGGCTGCGCGGAGTTTTCAGGCATGCACGAGTTAGCCACTACCTGACCACTAGCAGGCCACGAGCAGGCCACTAGGTCGTCCTGTTTAACCACGAGGTCTGACGTCGTAGTCATGCACAGTTGCTCAACATCAATCAAACCGATCAGGTGCGCATAGTTGCTTTCTACTTCACCATCAAACACCAATTCATAAATAAAGCGCTGGCCATTGCGTCCCTGCTGGGACAGTACGTATTCCAGCTCCACTAATCTATCCAGATGTACACGTACCTGTTTATCCGACAAACCCGCCACCTCGCGTACTTCACGGCGAGTAAAACGCACTTCATTCCAGCGCAAGCCTTCGCTGTCCATTTCCTCCTTAACCAACTGATTTAAACACTGCAAGAGTCGTCGTGTCGGCGGAGGTAATTCATCGAGAGAACGACCTGATATTTCATGGGCTAACTGGTTAGCTAAAGCAATATCGTTTTTGGTGACTTCAATATACTCAATCACCTGCCCATCACTGTTAACGGTTTTGATTTCACGCTGGTACTGATGCAATAAGGCAATGGTATCGATCAGGGTCAGGTATTTTTCATGGTCACGACGGGTGCGTGTTCGGCTATCCGCAAAGGCCAGTTGTTCAGCATAAGGGTTCACAACAGCAAGGGGGCGTAATAAACGCTGTGCGTTTTGATGCTGCTTGATTAGCTGATCACTTTCGTTGCTGGCCAATAATCCTGACAGGGTTCTCGCTTGGCGTTGGCGCTGCTGGATTGCTGCCGTTTGATCACGGCTTTCATCAATGGTCAGCACCACACAGCGATTTAACAGTTCTTCGTCAATATCAATAGCCGTTGTGGTAAGAAACAACATCACCGGGCCTTCCACCCGGTATTCTTCAGTAACCATTTTCCCGGATTGCGGATCTTTACCTGTTGACGCTATGGTCAGTTCGCCCTGACTTTGTAGTAGTTTTAAGGCATAAGCTGCTTGCCTGACGCCCTCCTCTTCGGCGATTCCTAAGATTTTATGTTTTAAATTGGTTTCCCCCAGATAAAACAATGACTGGCCTGTCATCGCTGAGTAATGTACTCGATCCTCTTCCGGTACCAATTTTAGAACGGCATCCATTAACGCACTTTTACCGGCTGCACTGGTGCTTTGAACAATGATGGCCAAGGGCGAATTTAATTTACGGGATACCGTGGCAAGATAACCCATCAGTGCATTGGTGGGCTCTCCCACTAAACCGGTTTTTACAAAGTCGTTAATAATCCGCTCTGTCAGTGCTGGATCTCGTAACAGTTTAAGTGCCTCCTCTCGCTCGGCTTCATCCATGGTGTAAGCGCTTGGCTCTTTGGGTGCTAAGGCCTCCTGGAGGCTCTTCTCCGCTTTAGTGAGTGAGCTCATGCATCTAAATAGAACATAGATTGATCATCAGGGAGGGATGACTGCCTGATTTTAAGTTTAAAATACTCAGTATCCCTGATGCCTCTGGCGCGTTTTCGAATCATCCCGATACTGACG
>PIVM01000333.1 GCA_003353945.1 Gammaproteobacteria bacterium | reverse complement strand
CAGCAAGCTCCGGGCCAATTTTGGCAGTTAGGTCTATGTATTTGAAAAATAGGCATAATCATCCAAGCCCGTTTGCTGTGGAGGTGCCTTGCGAGGGGGCAAACCGGCAAAATTTTCTTAGTTACTGGGTGGAATTGTGCCGGGGCCGTTGGGCCACGGGCGAGTGTTGGACTCACGGGTGAGTGTTGGACTGGGGAATAGATGTGCTGGGCGTAATGTTCTGTGGCGCACAAACGAGGTAGAAAATTCGGTAGTGTCTCAGTTTGAAATCCGGCGAGATTGACAACTCTAGCAGTTCATCGGTACGCTTATCGGTAGGCATATCAAGGAGTGCTCATGCCCACAGGACCTAAAGGCCAAAAGAGGCTAGCCGACGTAGTTGGCGCCGCCGTTATGGTTGCCAAGATCGCCACTGGCGAGATTGAGGACGAATTGACTGGTGACGGTAAGAACAAAGCCGCACAGGCGCTAGGTTGATTGGGCGGGAAGGCACGGGCGGCAAAGATGACGCCCGAACAACTATCCGGAAATGCGCGGTTGGCCGCTGCGGCGCGCTGGAAAAAAGATGACGGCTGAAATTGCCATTCTCAATAAGTCCGCCGTTGCTTTAGCTGCTGACAGCGCGATGACAATCGGCGACGACAAGATTTATAATACAGTTAACAAAATATTTGAAATCAGTGAACAACAGCCAATCGGCGTAATGATATACGGCAGCCCAAGCTATATGGGGCTACCGATGGAGGTTTTAGTAAAACAATATAGACGCAAGTGCTCTGGGAAACCGTTATTCAAAAAAATATCTGAATGCGCAGAAGATTTTGCTACATATTTAGGAAATGGCGATCTATACAGTCCGATGAATGAAGAAGAAAACGTTTATAGAATCGTTTATTGTAAACTGAAACTAATAAGCCAAAATGGCCAGCAAGCGGTCTATGCTATCATTAAGGGTGGCGGAGAATGTTTACCGAGTAAATTAAACAATATTTTAGGAAAAGTAGTAAAAGAAGAGATAGGTAGGCTTAAAAAGATAGGTGTTGCGCAATGCTTTGCATCCGATCAACGCATGTCAATCGATAGGAAATACAAATCATTGATCGATGAATGCATTGATGACGAGTTTACGTGGCTTAAGGTGACTAAAGGCACGCTGGAATTAGTTAGGCGCTTAGTCAGACTTACCCTAGACAAAGCGGAATTATCCAGAAATAGAACTGGTATAGTTGTGGCAGGGTTTGGAGATGAAGAGATTTGTCCGACGTTATGCTCTTATGAAATTGACGGAATTATTAACGGAAAACTAAAGCGGTCGGAAGTAGAGGTGGTTGATATTGATCGTGGAGGTTCGGGCGCTGATGTAAAAGCGTTCGCGCAGCGAGAGATGGTAGAAAGGTTTTTACAAGGCGTTGATCCCGCTTATGATGAGTATGTTCAAGATAGTCTACAAGCCGCGATGAAAGGTTTTGCTACTAAAATTTTTCAAGGTCAGGGACTTGGTGGCACTGCGTTACAAAATAAGGTGAACGCGCTAGCTCCAGTTATTAAGAAAATGAAAGATGATTTTGTTATCAAAAGTGGAGAACATAAAGAAAAGGAATTTAGACGCAATGTTCTGAATATGGTACAATTCATGCCGAATCAAGAATTAGCTACGCTAGCTGAATCTCTGATCGATTTGACTTCGCTAAAGCGCCGCATGTCCGCAGGGAGGGAAACCGTAGGAGGCGAGATTGATGTAGCAATTATCTCAAAATCTGACGGATTTGTTTGGATTAAGCGCAAACACTATTTCCCAAAAGAACTTAACCCACGATTTTTTTATCGCCACTATGAACCATCCAATGAGCGCACCAACGGAAAGGACGGGCCTTAAGCCGGGAAAAGAATGGCTTGACGGTGCTTCCGTTGATAACAAATTGGGTTTTTCTCAAGAATTCGATCCAAAAAAACCGCTGCCAGAGATGCAAGGGATGTGGTTTTGAAACACGCCACTGAAATAAAGGAAGCGGTTTCTAAATGAACTTAGCTGATCGTTTCGTATTTGGCCGGTGGGCGTGATAGCCAATATGCGATTGAGTTCATGGACGACGTAGCCAAGCGGCTTGCAAACCGGGTCCAGATGACCACGGACGGGCATAGCGCGTACCTGGAAGCTGTTGAAGGCGTCTTTGGTGGTGGATATCGACTATGCGCAGCTTGTGAAGATGTACGGGCCGGGGCCGGACGATTTTAAGGGCCGCTACAGCCCCGCCGAATGCACCGGCACCCGCAAGCGCCGCATTGGAGGCAACCCCCACGATAGAAGATGTTTCAACGTCGCATGTGGAGCGTCAGAACTTAACCATGCGTATGTCCATGCGCCGGTTCACGCGATTGACGAATGCGTTTTCCAAGAAAATCGAAAATCACGTTCACATGCTCTCGCTGTATTTTGTGCATTATAATTTTTGCCGCATTCATTCGAGCCTGAAAGTTTCCCCGGCTATGGCCGCTGGTGTTTCTGATACGCTTCACGATATTGAGTGGATCGTGGAATTAATTGACGCCCGCGCTCCGAAGCCGGGTCCGCGCGGATCGCACAAGAAAAATAATTCAAACTGAGACAGCGCCAAAAAATGCTTGAAAGTTTCCTCGAGGTGATGTATAGTCAATATCGAAGAAGTCTGCCCTTCTCCAGAATGGAGGCTACAATGATGAAGAGGCCCTTTGATGACACTAGGCGGTTCGCT
>PIVM01000332.1 GCA_003353945.1 Gammaproteobacteria bacterium | reverse complement strand
CTTGCAGCATTCCGTATGACACCTCAACCAGGTGTACCACCAGAAGAATGTGGTGCAGCGGTAGCAGCTGAATCATCAACTGGTACTTGGACTACAGTATGGACTGATGGTTTAACTAGTTTAGATCGTTACAAAGGTCGTTGTTACGACATCGAACCTGTACCAGGTGAAGACAACCAATACATCGCATATGTTGCTTACCCATTAGATTTATTTGAAGAAGGTTCTGTAACTAACTTATTCACTTCAATCGTAGGTAACGTATTTGGTTTTAAAGCATTACGTGCTTTACGTTTAGAAGATTTACGTATTCCACCAGCTTACGTTAAAACTTTTGAAGGTCCTCCTCACGGTATCCAAGTTGAGCGTGACAAATTAAACAAATATGGTCGTGCTTTATTAGGTTGTACAATCAAACCTAAATTAGGTCTTTCTGCTAAAAACTACGGTCGTGCTTGTTACGAATGTTTACGTGGTGGTTTAGACTTCACTAAAGATGATGAAAACGTTAACTCACAACCATTCATGCGTTGGAGAGACCGTTTCTTATTCGTAGCTGAAGCTATTTACAAATCACAAGCTGAAACTGGTGAGATTAAAGGTCACTACTTAAACGCAACAGCAGCTACTTGTGAAGAGATGCTAAAACGTGCTGAGTGTGCTAAAGATTTAGGTGTACCTATTATCATGCACGATTACTTAACAGGTGGTTTCACAGCTAACACTAGCTTATCTCACTACTGTCGTGACAATGGTTTATTATTACACATTCACCGTGCGATGCACGCTGTAATTGACCGTCAACGTAACCACGGTATCCACTTCCGTGTTTTAGCTAAAGCATTACGTATGTCAGGTGGTGACCACTTACACTCAGGTACTGTTGTAGGTAAATTAGAAGGTGAACGTGAAGTAACTTTAGGTTTCGTAGATTTAATGCGTGATGATTACGTAGAAAAAGATCGTAGCCGTGGTATTTACTTTACACAAGACTGGGCTTCTTTACCTGGTACAATGCCAGTAGCGTCTGGTGGTATTCACGTATGGCACATGCCAGCATTAGTTGAAATCTTTGGTGATGACGCTTGTTTACAATTCGGTGGTGGTACTTTAGGTCACCCTTGGGGTAACGCTCCAGGTGCTGCTGCAAACCGTGTAGCTTTAGAAGCATGTACTCAAGCTCGTAACGAAGGTCGTGACCTTGCACGTGAAGGTGGTGATGTAATTCGTGCTGCATGTAAATGGAGTCCTGAATTAGCAGCTGCTTGTGAAGTTTGGAAAGAAATTAAATTCGAATTCGAAACAATCGATACTTTATAATTTTTATTTCTTTTTTATTCTATTATTTTCTTACGGAATTTTAAAATTCCGTAAGAACAAAACCGAAAACGCTTTAAAGTAGATAACGCTTTAGAGTAGATATCTAGAGTATCTACTCTAGGTATATACTGATATATATACATATATATATGTTATAATCATATAACATAACGCATCCATGGCAGAGTGGTCGATTGCATTGCACTCATAATGCAGTTTCGTAAGAACATCGTTGGTTCAAACCCAACTGGATGCAAATTAGATTTTAAAAATTATCTTATGTATTTCAGAGAGATATTATCTCTCTGAAATGAATGATTGACTAGTAGAAGAATTAGCCGTTAACAGCTGGAGCTTCAACTACAGCTAAATCAAGTGGGAAGTTGTGAGCGTTACGCTCGTGCATTACTTCCATACCTAAGTTAGCACGGTTGATGATGTCAGCCCAAGTGTTGATTACACGACCTTGTGAATCTACAACTGATTGGTTGAAGTTGAAACCATTTAAGTTAAATGCCATAGTTGAAATACCTAAAGCAGTGAACCAAATACCAACTACTGGCCAAGCAGCTAAGAAGAAGTGTAATGAACGAGAGTTGTTGAATGAAGCGTATTGGAAGATTAAACGACCAAAGTAACCGTGAGCAGCTACGATGTTGTAAGTTTCTTCTTCTTGACCGAATTTGTAACCTTCGTTAGCTGATTCGTTTTCAGTAGTTTCACGAATTAATGAAGAAGTTACAAGTGAACCATGCATAGCTGAGAATAATGAACCACCAAATACACCAGCAACACCTAACATGTGGAATGGGTGCATTAAAATGTTGTGCTCAGCTTGGAATACGATCATGAAGTTGAAAGTACCAGAAATACCTAATGGCATACCATCAGAGAATGAACCTTGACCGATTGGGTAGATGATGAATACAGCTGTAGCTGCAGCAACTGGTGCTGAGTAAGCAACTGCGATCCAAGGACGCATACCTAAACGGAAAGATAATTCCCACTCACGACCCATGTAACAACATACGCCTAAGAAGAAATGACAAACGATTAATTGGTAAGGACCACCGTTGTATAACCACTCATCTAAAGAAGCAGCTTCCCAGATTGGGTAGAAGTGTAAACCAATTGCGTTTGAAGTTGGAACAACTGCACCTGAGATGATGTTGTTACCGTATAATAATGAACCTGAAACAGGCTCACGGATACCATCGATATCAACTGGAGGAGCAGCGATAAATGCGATGATGAATACTGTAGTTGCAGTTAATAAAGTAGGGATCATTAATACACCAAACCAACCGATGTATAAACGGTTTTCAGTGCTAGTTACCCACTCACAAAAACGAGCCCAAAGGCTAGTGCTTTCACGTCTTTCTAAAATTGCAGTCATAATTTAAATCTTGTTAATTT
>PIVM01000964.1 GCA_003353945.1 Gammaproteobacteria bacterium | reverse complement strand
GATTTTTCGTTTACTTCTTCTTGTTGTACTCTCGATGCTGCAACTTGTACAATTTGTGGATCTCTTATTACTACACCTTGATATAGTAGCATTTTTAAAACTAGTTCAGTTCTTTCAGAGTTGTGTAATTCAAAGTTTGTAGTACCATATGTGCTACCTGAATTAAAATCTGCAGCTGTTAATGTTATTGTAACAGCATTACTACCGCCACCTAATTGACCAGCATCAACAACTATTTCATCGCCAACAACATAACCAGATCCAGGAGTTGCTATTGTAAAAGTAACCGTGCTTGTTGTATTTACTATAGCGTTTATAACTAAATTAGTTCCACTACCACCGGTATATGTAACTGCAGGGTAAGTTCCAACAATACCAGTCGTACTTAATCCAGCGTAAGATAATAATGTACCACCGTTATTTAACAAGTTTGGTCCATATACAGTTGTATCATGGATTAGTTGCCCTAAGCTTCCTGAATAATAACCCCATCTAACATCAGTTGGTTTCTTTACATATTGCATTTTAACATGTAAAGGATTTACTATTGTTTCAGGATAAACTAAAGCTTTATTGTCTTCGTATAAATATATTGGATAATTTGTTGTAGGTGCAGTTAAAGGAGCTTTTCTAATATTGTATATTTCTGCTCTACCTACTCT
>PIVM01000963.1 GCA_003353945.1 Gammaproteobacteria bacterium | reverse complement strand
TACGGCTTCTATGTATGACTACACTTTGCGACGGTACTGTGTATGACTACTGTGTTCTGACTATCTGTATGACTACACTTTGCGACGGTACTGTGTACGACTACTGTGTTCTGACTATTATGACTATTGTGTATGACTACACTGTACGGCGGTACTGTGTACGACTACTATGTATGAATACTATGTCTATTTTTTTTTTTCATCCGTGTGACTTGAGTTCAAGTCCGTGATCATATATATATTAGTTTAATCATATGTATGATCATATGGACTTGCACTCAGGCTGAACCGAAGTCTATTTCATCTTAGTGAAAACATAAATATATCGAAAAAAATAAATTTTTATAAATTATTTTTTGTTTTTTTTTTCTATTTAGCAAAAACCTGTAAATCCGCGTGACACGAGAGATCGCTTATTTTCTAGCACTGTCTGTCTGGCTACCAGGCTGGCTGTCTGCCTGTCTGGCTGGCTGGCTGTCTGTCTGTCTGGCTACCAGGCTGGTTGTTTGCCTGTCTGCCTGTCTGTCTGACTTACTGTCTGACTTGCTGGCTATGCTTCATAGTTATGCAAAAAAGCTTCATAGTTATGCAACTCCGCCAATCTCAGCTGCTAATTAGTATATTTCATCAAAATTCGAATGTGAGAAACAAGTTTTTTTTTCCT
>PIVM01000962.1 GCA_003353945.1 Gammaproteobacteria bacterium | reverse complement strand
TGGGTTAAACTGTTTCATGCCTGCCCTCCTCAATGTGGCTCTGCCACTTGGTTTGTTTTCTCAACTTCCATGGTAACCCACGAGCGTTGAGGTTGGGCAGGTCAATACATGATGTCTAACACTAACAATTCCAGCCAAGCAAACAACTATGGTGGCGTTGCAGGTGATGCCTGTGAAGACAGTGACAGTGATAGCGTTTTGGATGCGGGTGATAACTGTCCAGCGACCCCAAACACTGATCAGGCCAACAATTATGGCGATTCACGCGGTGATGTGTGTGAAGACAGTGATAACGACCCAGAAATTATTAGTGCCAAATTACCGTTATAACAATGTGCCGGCCTTGTGATGATAAATAAGTTGAAAAACCGCTGCCTGGTCGATTGGAAATTGGGAATTAACACCTATTCCACCAGCGGATTGGTTTGTGGTAATGCTAGTACGGGTCACCAGGACAATATTATCAATCCGGATTTTAGTTCGATGACGGTGGATGGTTTTGGTATAGGTACGGGTACTCTCGTACCTGGGCAAGGTCAAATCGCTGCTTAGGATTGAGCATGAATTATATTGAACAAAAGGCAACAAAAGCAGTATAGTTAAACTCCATGCTTAAAGTGATTACTAACTGCAGTTAAAAACTATGACAATCCCTTATCCGCAA
>PIVM01000961.1 GCA_003353945.1 Gammaproteobacteria bacterium | reverse complement strand
TGCTAGAGCTCGATGGAGTAAACTTATTAGAAAGCGAAAAGCAACTGGAGAACCGTACGTTATGTTTAAAGGAAATACTAACAAAGCAAATCCAAAAGCATACAAAGACAATGCTTTAAAAGTACACATGACAAATATCTGTAGTGAGATTACATTGCATACAGATGAAAGTCATAGCTTTGTTTGTTGCTTATCAAGTTTAAATTTATCAAGATATGAAGAGTGGAAAAATACAAACCTTATATACGATGCTATTTGGTTTTTGGACGGAGTACTGGAAGAGTTTATACAAAAGTCGAAAGGAAAAGTTGGCTTTGCAAACTCAGTTAGATCTGCGGAAAAAGGCAGAGCGCTCGGCCTTGGCGTACTTGGCTGGCACACCTACCTACAAAAAAACGGAATACCCTTCGAGGGATTAACAGCACAATATGAAACTAGAAGAATATTTAGTCAAATTAAAATCGAATCTGAACGAGCGAGTAGAGATCTCGCTGAACTTTATGGTGAACCTCTTTGGTGCGTTGGTACTGGGATGCGTAACACTCATCTTAGGGCTATTGCTCCTACTGTGTCTAATAGTAAGCTTGCCGGTAATGTTAGTCCTGGTATTGAGCCTTGGGCCGCTAATGTTTTCACTGAACAAAGTGCGAAGGGTACGTTCATTAG
>PIVM01000140.1 GCA_003353945.1 Gammaproteobacteria bacterium | reverse complement strand
TAAAGCACTCCAGAAATATTTGAGTTCCGACAACGATCCGCTCTATTTGTTTCATCGCTGGAAAGCCAATTTACGTGTCATTGATGTTGAAGAAATAAAATCGGTGCCCGGCGTTCCTAGCTTCAAACCAGAACGGCAGTATTGAATGGTGAATTGGCAGGATATTTTGAACGATGGTATCTGGGTTTCAACATTGAAGACGGCAATGAAAATAGGCGCGAGGAAATGAAGGTGGCGGCGCAATTATTACACTTTAGATATATTCAACTGATTTAACAATGGAGAACATAAGATTGCAACTCACTGCATCAGCGTCAAAAATCGGTTTCAGAGGCATCGGTCACGATAAGAAATTGTATGCACTAATCGCACTGTTAACAATACTCATCATAACTGCGTCTTTTCAGCTACAAGGTCGGATTGGGCTCAACTTAGCCGATGAAGGGTATCTTTGGTACGGCGTCCAACGCGTCATGCTTGGAGAAGTCCCTATCCGTGATTTTTCGTCCTATGATTTCGGTCGATATTATTGGTCTGCAGGACTGATGACTCTATTGAATGACAATGGTATTGTGGCGCTCAGAATATCTGTTGCAGTCTTTCAAGGAATCGGTCTCTTTCTCAGCTTAGTCATTCTATCTCGCCATTGGAAGTGTACACCCCTCATCAGATCTACCTTAATTTTGCTAGCGGCAGCCACTCTCGTACTATGGATGTTTCCTCGCCATAAGTTGTTTGACATCACACTGTCTATCGTCACTGTCACTATGCTTAGTTATCTCGCAGAAAGCCCTTCAGCACGCCGCTATTTTTTGACCGGCGTTTCGATCGGCATTGTTGCCATTTTTGGTCGCAACCACGGTATATATGCTGTTGCAGGTTCATTTAGCCTGTTAGTCCTTCTAACAAGTTATAGGGATACTATCCTTCCTTTCAGGAAAGCATTTTCCCTATGGGCCTGCGGTATCACCATTGGCTACCTACCGATGGTGATTGCCATTGGACTAGTTCCTGGTTTATTTGAGTCATTTATCTCAGGCATATTATTTCTCTTTGAGCTGAAAGCTACAAATATTCCGCTACCGATTCCCTGGCCTTGGACTGTCAATTTCGAACAACTTCCTTTGATGTATGCTATCAATCGAGTTCTAGTTGGCTGCTTTTTCATAGCTGCGCCGACATATGCAGCACTCGGATTACTATGGATTCTCTACAACAGACTAAAGGGCGTAAAGCCCGCTCCTTTGTTAATTGCCACAATTCTAATGTCACTACCCTATACTCACTATGCCTATTCAAGAGCGGATGTTGGTCATCTCGCGCAAGGCATTTTCCCCTTTTTAATTGGTGTGCTAGCAATAACAGCAAAGCGCTCTACTATAATTAAATTTGTTTGCGTTACCTTTTTGCTAGTATTTAGTTTTACTGTAACACGATATCAACATCCCTATTTCTCCAGCGCCAATTGGGAAAACATTGAAGTCTCAAACAGCCAAATACGTATCAATCCTGGCACCGCAAACATGCTAACACTATTTGACAACCTGGTTACACAATACGCTCCTGATGGACGCACCTTTTATGCAGCACCCAATTTGTTAACTATGTATGCTGTTTTCGAAAGACAATCACCAACTTGGGAAATCTATCAGCTTTTCCCTAGGGACAAAGCATTTGAAACAACAGAGATAGAAAGATTAAAAGCTGCTAATCCAGGCTTTGTTGTCTTATCGAATCTTGGAACGGACGGCCGTGACAATTTGCGCTTTATTAATACACACCCGCTGATTTATCGATATATCCAAGATAACTTTAAACGTATTACGCAACGCGGATCGCCGTTGGAAATTTACAAGAGCTTAGACAACTAAAAAACTAAAAAACAACTTTCCATAACACGCTCATTATAGTCGCAAAACATTCACAAACGATGAACACATGCAGGAATATGACATTGTGGAAATACAGTCCTTAAGTGCTGATCTCAGATTAGCTGATGGAATTTGGTATAGCTCAATCGAGCAAAATATCTCTTACCCCTCCGAAGGAAATGCGGATTGTTTTGCCGTTGAAGACACTTCATTTTGGTTTAAACACAGGAACAACTGCATTACATCTATTGTGAGGACTTTTCCTCCCGAAGACAACGGAACCATTTTTGATATCGGTGGTGGCAATGGCTTTGTTTCATTAGGTTTGACTAAGGCTGGGTTTGATGTTGCATTAGTAGAGCCGGGAAAAACTGGCGCTCAAAATGCTAAAAAACGTGGCTTAAATAAAATCATCTGTGCAACTACATCAACAGCCAAATTCAAGCCACATTCTTTACCAGCAATAGGCCTTTTCGACGTCATCGAACACATAGAGGATGACGCATCCTTTATACGGGAAATAAGAAATCTCTTACGGAAAGACGGTTTGCTCTATGCAACTGTTCCTTCATATTCTTTCCTGTGGTCGGAGGAAGATATCACTGCCGGACACTTCAGAAGATATACAATAAACGGAATATGCAGACTACTTGAGTCAGTCGGGTTAGAAATAGTATTTTCGACCTATATTTTTAGATTTCTACCCTTACCAATTCTGCTTTTGAGGGTGCTACCTTATAAACTCGGTCTGTCGAAGAATGGTAAAGAGATAACTGATACTTCAAAAAACCACACAATTCACAACAAATTTGCCACTAAACCGCTAGATCTGCTTCTAGATACAGAAATCTCAAATTTAAACAGGAAAAAAGCTATGGGATTTGGTGGAAGCTGCCTGGTAGTAGCTAAAAATAAATGTGCTTAATAAATTACTCTCGTCCCGACTAATTCTACTCTGTCACCTTTGTTGTGACGTCGCCTTTGTCGAGAAACTAACTCCATAATTTAATAGGCAATTGCAAAACTGAGGAAACAAGCCAATTTATTGGCAGGTGACGGCTAAAAAGAAAGGCATGCCTGCCCCCATTGGTTACAATAAGTAGTGTCAAAACAACAAAAAATGCCAACCACTCAGAATCAGATTTAATTGAACCAGACACACCAGGAATTATCACACAACACATAGTCAGCACGACGACCTCATGTATTAACTGCTCACCTACTGAGAATAATTCGCATTTATCGGATTCCATAGACCCCTCTCTCCATAATTGCTTTGGGATTTTTTCAAGAGACTCGAAAACTTGTGATTTTTTATCCGAAACTGAAAATCAGCTCACATAGGTGTATGGATCATCTGTGACAAGTAAACTAGAATTGTAGTAATTATCCTTGATTACCCAAGGCGGACTGTGCGTTTTTTAAACGTCTTGTTGATGCGTTTTCGCACTCCTTAATTATTTAGCTTATCAATATCGACAAAAAAACATTTTCCAAAATGTGGCATTTAAGCAATTATTCAATCCAAAAGAAGAGTCTTAGGATGGCGTTCACAATCCCTTTCAATAAACCTCCGGTGATCGGCACTGAAATGCAATATATCGAACAAGTTTTTACCGCCGATAAATTTTCAGGGGACGGTCCATTTAACCGCCGCTGCCAGAAGTGGATAAAAGAGAAGCTAAATTGCGATAAAGTTCTTACTACACCCTCTTGCACAGCGGCATTAGAAATGTGTGCGATTCTGCTAGATATACAACCAGGTGATGAAGTTATCCTGCCAAGCTTCACCTTCGTTTCAACCGCTAATGCTTTTGTTCTTAGGGGTGCAAAAATAATTTTTGTTGATATTCGACAAGACACTCTCAATATCGATGAAAATAGAATTGAAGCTGCGATTACCGACAGAACCAAAGCAATTATTGTCGTTCACTATGCCGGTGTTAGTTGTGAAATGGACACTATCATGAGCATTTCTAGAAAACATAATCTTTATGTTGTTGAAGATGCAGCTCAGGCGCTTACCTCCAGTTATAAAGGAAAAGCACTTGGCAGCATTGGCCATCTATCAGCATTTAGTTTTCATGAAACTAAAAATTTTAGTTGCGGTGAAGGTGGTGCACTAATTGTTAATGATACGAAATTTAGCAATCGAGCGGACATAATCCATGAGAAAGGCACTAATCGATCTGCCTTCTTTGAAGGAAGAATTGATAAGTACACTTGGATCGACATTGGCTCTAGTTTTTTACTCGGAGAACTACAAGCCGCATTCCTTATGGCTCAGTTTGACGCATCAGATAAAATCTCGGCCGATCGAAAAAAATGCTGGGATTATTATTATGCCGGACTTAAAGAACTTGCTGACGCTGGAAAAATTGAATTGCCTAGTATACCAAATGACTGTATTCATAATTTTCATATCTTTCATATCCGATTGAAAGACACATATCAACGAAAAGAATTTCTCACGCATTGCAAGACCAGGGGAATAGGCGTAGTCTTTCATTATATTCCTTTGCATTCCAGTGTTGCGGGGCTTGAGTATGGTGAATTCAGTGGGATAGACGAATTCACGACAAAAGAAAGCTCTCGTCTTGCTCGCCTGCCACTATACTACTCCATGAGCGAAGTTGAGCGGGAAAGAGTTATTGAAACGGTTCGTGATTTCTTTTAAGAAAACGACAAAGTCAATCACACAGGAATGCTCCGCTGACTTATTTCGCCTCAGTTAGGGCCTCGGAAATAATATACTGCTACTCGTTTCCAGAAAAGAATGGATGATTAAACGGGATGTCGTACCTCAACGATCTATTTCTCCCGTGTGCACTTCATATATTGAAGTGAGTTATTGCCGCAGTTAAACAAAAGATCGAGGATCGTAACACCATGACTAAATTCACCCCACAATTGAGGATGCTCAATATACCTATCATACTCAAACCATGTAATTTCAATACCTCGCGCTTCAAAAAGTTGACTATCTATATAATCTCTAGCAGCAGGACCAGAGGTATATTCTGAAGCACCTGCCTGAACACACAAATCTATCAGGCGTTCTGTTTTTCCCTCAATGAGAGCATATTCCAACGAGTTACTTACTATTGTGTTGATATCAAGATAATTGCAAATAGCTTCTATGAATATGCGATTGGCCTGAGAAAGATTCGTGTACGTCTCAGAAAGATATAACGGAGAAAGCCATGAAGCAATCTCATCAAAATATATTGAGCGTCCATAATTCATCTCCAAGCTTCGCCAGTGCTTTTTTTGCCAAGCATGGACCGAGGTGCGGCAATGACAGTATTGCAGTTTCTGGTTGTCCTGCTAATCACCGCACTGCAGAAATGCCTAAGTCGACACAGGAAGGTGCTTGGATGAAACTCGTTCTGGTTTATTGCGCCTTAGGCTTAATGAGTCTGCTCTATGTGTCTCCTAGCCTGGTAATGTTGGTAGGCAGCCTAAAGACAGATCAACGTGTATTGATAGAGGCGGGGTCTATGCTGGCCTTATGGCCTCACGAAGCAAACCTTAATAACTATGCCGACGTCTTTCACCGGGTTCCCTTTTTTCATTATCTTTTTAATTCGCTGTTAATTACCGGTACGATTGTCTTGTCAGGCTTGCTTGTCAATGCCATGGCGGGCTACGTAATTGCCCGTATGTCCTTTGTTGTTTTTAGTGATCTTGATGTGCACATCTGAAATAGCAAAAAAATAAGTAATAGTAGCTAATTTAGAGCATTTTGTTCACTACGCTTTTTAACATTTCCGGGTCTACCCCTGATGAATACTGGGCTGAAGCCTGGCATCTACTCACTGCCAAAGTCGGGGCCAATAGATACACTACCAAAATCACAAGCCCCGCCACAAATGGGTCGTTTGAAAATGAACAAACTAAGTGCTGCTCAATCCGGTAGGCGCGTCGACGTCTTATGGCAGTTTTTCGATTAAATTAGCCCTATCTATACGTTTATCTTCAACGCTTTAATTGCTTCCACAACAATTTATTAATTCAAAAATCCTTCCCCTCTTCCAAAATCTCCCTAGATTTCCTTTAATATAGCTTTTGTTCGTCTTATACTCTTTTCTGAAAATAGAACAGAATGGTACTTTACCTGTTAATGATAGGCTTCCAAGAGAGTACTTAATTCAGGAGGTTGATCGGATTGCAAGAGCCCGTATGAAGAATTGGTTAAAAAGGGAAGGTCCAGGTGACTTGATTCAAATTAACCGATGGCGCCGAGATTCTCTAGGAACTAGTTCCTATCGAACAGCACGCAGCTGATAGATCACCTGAAAAACCACGGCGTCTCAGCTGTTTTCCGCTATGTGCCTTTACATGGCGTTCGTTGTCGTCGGTAAAAAGTTCTCACGTTTTTATGGTGAAGGCAAATACACGATACAAGAGTGCGAACGGTTGGTTAGATTGCCGATGTGGTATTGGTTGTCGGAGGTGGAAGTAGGGAAGACACTGGTTGTAATCAGAACGCTTTTTAATTGATATCCGGGCGTGACTTCGAGTTATATCGATGGCATTTGTTGTTTAACAAGTTAATCTAAAAAGTATCCATAAGAGAGAGGCTTATGCGCCATTATCAAAAAGACCATTTTGGTCACTATCTTGAAGAATATGTTGCTGGTGAGATATATGAGCATTATCCCGGAAAAACGATTCGAGAGAGTGACAATAATCTGTTTTCCTTATTGACGATGAACCATCATCCCGTGCACATAGATGATGAATTTTGCAAAAGTCATCAGCATGGCCAAGTGTTGGTTGTTGGCACGCTGGTGTTTAGCCTGGCAGTAGGTATGAGTGTCCCCGCAATCAGTGGCAAGGCGGTGGCAAATTTGGCTTATGAGGCAGTTACCCATGATGGGCCGGTGTTTGTCGGTGATACGCTGACGGCTGAAACTGAAATCCTCAGTGTAAAAGAGTCGGCTTCGAAGCCAGACCGAGGTGTAATCTACGTTGAAACCCGGGCGTTTAATCAGCGCGGTGAGAAAGTGCTTGCATTCCGTCGGCATGTGCTGATTCCGAAGCGTGGCGCCGCATAAGGCAATATCATTAATAGTAAATACAGTGTGTAAGTTGTGATGAAGAAGAATGATTTATTACTAAGAAGTTTAATGTTTGTGCCAGCCCATAATGATCGGCTGCTGAATAATGCTAAAACCTGTGATGCCGATGTACTCCTCCTTGATCTAGAGGATTCCGTACAGCCGGTAGAAAATAAGGCAATTGCTCGGCAGAAAATCAAGTCTATGATGGGGGCTGGTGAATTTGATCGCTACCATGTTTTTCCTCGGGTGAATGACCGGGAAAGCGGCTACTTGTTGCAAGATGTGCAAGAACTTGCAACCTGTGGCATTACAGGGTTTGTCTACCCGAAGGCCCATACCGGTCAGGATATCTATTTTTTCGACAAATTGCTGGAAACCGTCGAATATGAGAGAAAGCTGCCCATAGGCAGCTTGAAAATTATTCCGCTGATAGAAACCGCAGCAGCCGTACTGAATGCACAAGAGATCTGTCAGGCATCGTCCCGGGTGGTCGCGATTGCTTTCGGTTGTGAGGATTTTGTTACGGATCTGCAGGGTATTCATGATGCGGCAGGGTTGAGCATTTATACCGCGAGAGCAATGATTGCGATGGCTGCTCGTGCCAATAATGTTATACCAATTGATACGGTGCATATCAAGGTACATGATCTGGATGATCTTGAGAAAAATCTTGGACTGGCCAAGGATCTTGGTTTCGAAGGTATGCTTATCCTGCATCCAAAGGAAATTCCTTTTGCCCACAGGTATTTTTCGCCCACGGATGCTGAGCTTGAGCAAGCTGCAGAAATGTTGCAATTGTCAGAAGAGGCAGAGAAAGAAGGCCGAGGGGTTGCTTATATCAATGGGAAATTCGTTGGACCGCCAATGGTCATGTCGGCTAAAAAGGTGCTGGAAAAGGGGAAGCTCATAGCAGAGAGAGTCAATGCGCGCAGCAAGACTTAAGCAGCTATACAACTCGCCCGTCGGCATTGTTTTCAAAATTGTCTGTAGTTTGATGATCCTTGGTGTTTTTGCCTGGTCTATTGATCTGCAAAAGCTCGCTAAGGCATGGGATAGGCTTGGACCAGAGATCTTGCTTATTCTGCTGTTACTGACATTGGTGCGGAACTTATTGGGTTCGTTACGATTTAAAATTCTCTCGGATTTGCACCATAAAATATCGTTGATGCGAATAATGGAACAGTATTTTGTAGCGTCATTCTTTAACAATTTTTTGCCAACAGCCCTTGGTGGCGATGCGGTGCGGTTTTTGATGCTGGCAAAAGACGGTATTACCAAAGCGCATGCTGGAACAATGATTGTGATAGAGCGCTTGATTGGCTTTTATGCACTGATAATGATTGCACTTGTTAGCAGCTTTTTTTGGGCAACGCCAGAGCATATCTACTGGTTAGTGGTGCTGATTGCCGTTGGCTATAGCGCCGTCATTGTGATGATTCTTGGTGCTGATGTTCATAGGACTTGGTTTGGTCGCTTTGCAGTGCCGGAAAGCATCCGTCAGGCTCTGGATGTATACAAAGCTCAACGAATCAGGTTGCTCTGGGTTTTTATGCACTCACTGGTTTTTCAGCTAATATCGATCTACATCAGTTATTACATCGCAGGCGCTTTGGGAATCGAAAGCTCGATTTTGCCATTTCTTACCCTAGTACCGTTAGTCTGGTTTTGTACCATGATTCCAATTGGTTTTGGTGGTGTTGGTACCAGAGAAGTTTCTTTTGCCTATCTTTTTTTAATGGTGGGTATTGGTGTGGAACAATCTCTGCTTATTTCACTAGGGACGTATTTAACATTGCTACTGAGCGGTGTTGTGGGAGCAGCCTGTTTTGCGTTGAGTTTTAGGAGCAATAATGAAGCCCTATTCTAGCATAAGTGTTGTGATTGCTGTGTACAATGACGAGACTGTCTTACAAGAGTTGCACAAACGTTTGCAACCCGTGGTGACGGAACTGACCGATGACTACGAAATCATTTTCATTGACGATGGTAGTTCGGACAACTCATATAAGATCTTGTTAGACTTGCATGAGCAGGACCAGAATATCAAGATTCTTAAGCAGGCAAGAAATTTTGGGCAACCCAATTCGATTGCTGCCGGTTTGGATTACGCCATTAAAGATTATGTTGTTTTAATGGATTCTGACCTACAGGATCGTCCGGAAGATATTCCCAAGCTATTGAGCGCATTAGTTGAAAGTGGCTCATCCATGGCAATTGCGAAATGGATAAAACGCCAGGATACGTCGTTCAAAAAGGCGGTGTCTTCTTTGTTTTTTAAGGTATCAAAACGTATTACCAATCTGCAGCATGCTCCCAACCTTGGTGTGTTTCGGGCAGTACGGCGTGAAGCTATCGATAAAGTAAAATCTATTCCAGAAACAACCGGCACGTTGCTGAGCTTGATGTACTGGTCAGGGCTTAGTTATGAGGCAGTTGAGTTACATCGCGATCCTCGGTTTGCCGGTATCAGCGGATACAACCTGAAGAAAATGCTGGCTCTTACGGCAGATAGAATCTTCTCGTACTCGTTATTCCCCATCAAGGTTGCGACCTACTTTGGTGTGTTTATGGGGTTGGCCAGCATATTTTTGGGGGTGTTTTTTATCATCGAGAAGTTTGCACTTGATTCGGTAGTGCCAGGCTGGACGTCGCTGATTGTCCTCTTGTTATTCCTATTTGGTATGAATTTCGTGTTTATGGGGTTGATCGGTGAATACCTTGGAAGAATATATATGGAGTCGAAAGGGCGTCCCCGTTATGTGACCGAGATTGTCGTAGATACATCAGTTCGATCGCATAATACAAACCTCGAAAATCGAATATTTATTTCTGACTCTCAATAGAAATAACAACAAGAATAGGAGTATGCATGGCAAATAAAGTCATAATTTTAGGCGGTGTGGGGAATGGCTCGGTAATAGCGGCCGCAATTGACGATGCCAACGTACGTGGTGATAATCGGTGGAAATTTGCAGGCTACCTAAATGACCGAATAGAGAATGGTGAAAAAATACATAGCAATCCAGTATTGGGTGATGTTGCAGATGCGCCCTTATTCGTAGAGCAGGGTTATTATTTTATCAATACGATATATCGGATCGATGGACAACAAGAACGTATTGGTATTTTTGAAAATATTGGCATTCCTGAAGAACGCTTGGCGACCTTTGTTCACCCGTTAAGTTATGTTGCACCAGATGTAAAATTAGGGCCAGGTGTTGTGATCATGCCCAATGTGTGTATCTCCTCCGGGGCCATTCTCGATAAGGCATGCTTGATCATGGTCGCTGCAACAATAGGTCATGATACCTATCTTGGGCCTTATACCCATGTTGCTGCCCAGGCTTGTGTGGGAGCCTACCTAAAAGTAGCGCAAGGGGTGCATATCGGTCTGAACTCATCGATCCGTGAAAATATCACCATTGGTAAGAATGCCACATTGGGTATGGGCTCTGTGCTAACCAAGGATATCGGTGAGAATGAAATCTGGGTAGGCAGTCCTGCAAAGTTCCTGCGTATGGCCGAGTAACACTCGGCTAAAGATAAGGGTAATAAAAGTGATGATATATGAATAAGCTGAAACGGGTAACGTTACTGCAGTCGAACTATCTGCCCTGGAAAGGGTATTTCGACCTGATTAATAGCGCTGATGAGTTTATATTTTATGATGATGTGCAATATACCAAAAATGATTGGCGTAACCGTAATCAGGTAAAAACTGAGCGTGGCGTTGAATGGATTTCAATTCCCTGTGGTTCCAGGCTTGATAGGCTAATCTGTGAAGTGGAAGTCAATGATAAAAAGTGGCAAAACGCGCATTGGTCAAAGATAAAGCAATCGTATAAAAAGGCCCCATTCTTCAAGAAGTATTCAGACTTCTTCGAAGATTTTTACCTGGGTGGGCAACGGACCAGTTTGTCAGAGCTGAACCAGTATTTAATTAAGCATATCAGTAGTCAGTTTTTAGGAATACAGGCGAACTTTACTGATTCATTACGTTTTGACAACCGAGCGTTATCTAGCAGTGATCGCGTCCTGGATATAGTCAAAAGATCGGGGGCCACGACTTATGTTTCAGGGCCTGCAGCGAATGATTATCTAGTTGTTGCAGATTTTGAGGCAGAAGGAATTGAGGTTGAGTGGATGGATTACAGTGCCTATTCGGAATATGAACAGTTGCACCCACCTTTTACGCACGCTGTGAGCATAATTGATTTGCTTTTCAGTGTCGGTGATCAAGCCCCTAGATATATGAAAACCTTTGGTTAATCGTGCAATTCAGTGCTAACGCCTTAATGCGGGACTGACAAGTTAATTACTTCTAGTGCAGTGTATTAAATTGATTGCTGATAACTATTGAATCAAGTACTGGGACGGGCTGTGTGAGTTTTTACATGACGGGAGGCTGGAAGCTGACAACAATTTAGCAGATCAGGAAATCAAACCCTTTGTGATCGCGAGAAAGAATTTTCTGTTCGCCAGTTCGGTCAATGAAGCCCATGCG
>PIVM01000960.1 GCA_003353945.1 Gammaproteobacteria bacterium | reverse complement strand
ATGGCCTACGTAAGGCAGTGGTTAAATAGCCTGATAGTTGGTGACAGTTTAAGTGCTCCTTTCTCAGCTTATATCAGTTATACCCTACGTAACTGAAGTAATAACCCTTACGTTCTGATCGGATGTTACATGCACAGTTGTCCAGTTCAATCACTCTGTCATTGAAACGTCCTGGGCCGTAACATCCTCTAAACTCTCTGCCGGTTCGATGCTGGTAAACCGACACACTGTACACCAGTACCTCGAGCGACCAATGCACAAATCTACTGAATGACGCAGGTGGAGCTTTCTAACATGGCAACCGCTCGCCGTGACGCGCTAAAAACTTTCATCTTCAAGCAGAGCACCATTTTAAAGTTTTGCATTCTATCCGCAGCGGTACAATATGTTAAGTTTGTACATTGAATGATCCATTGTTGGAGTTGTTTCCGCCTGCATATATGATTCAATGTTGTGGTTGGAAGAAACACATGGGGTTATACGGTTACAGTTCCAGAAACATTAGAACGTTCTTTGAGAACGTTACACGCATGTTCGCTGTTCCCATAGAATAGTACGATAGAATAATTTCATCATTCTACAATAAATATAATGGTCTTGTCAGCAAAGATATCGACTAGTTACTCTATCACACGCTGTAACAGTGTGATAAGGGTTGGGAATTCGG
>PIVM01000959.1 GCA_003353945.1 Gammaproteobacteria bacterium | reverse complement strand
TTTGTGTTAGACGTACCCCCAGCCTGAAAACCAACAGCATACAAAGGTACCACCAAAGGTACCACAAAATAAAGGAAGAAAAAAAAAACTCACTTTTTTTTTGCACAAGACAAACCTCAGCAACCCCTCATTAAATAACACACGGGGAAGTTTTTTTTATAACAAATCTCCAGAACAAAGGCTGAATCTCAGCGGATCGTGGCACAGAGGCCACTCTCACGCTTACAATACCTCGTTCTATATTTAAGTCGTATACAAAGGATTTGTCTGTCCCGATATTTAAACTTGTTCTTCAGCATCGTCTGCAGCGCATTTTATTGCGCATGCAGTGCCGGTACAATGTTATGATCTTGGACGCGCCCGAGGGCAGCGCCTATTCGTATTCGCGTGGTATCGGGGACAGCCACGTATCGCCGCTTTCCAGCATGGATTCTGGCTTAGAGGCGTTCAGCCGTAATCCTACGCATGGTAGCTTCTCAGCATTGACGTTTCAATCAACTGAATTTGCCAAATGTGCGAACCAACGGTTCCTCTCGTACTAAATTGGATTACTGTCGCGGCGACGACTTCATCAGTAGGGTAAAACTAACCTGTCTCACGACGGTCTAAACCCAGCTCACGTTCCCTGTTGGTGGATGAACAATCCGACACTTGGCCTCTGCTGCGAG
>PIVM01000958.1 GCA_003353945.1 Gammaproteobacteria bacterium | reverse complement strand
CTCATATCAAAAGCAATGGGGCTAGAGTTCAAGAACCGGCTCCCTGGACCCAGGTCCTTGTACACACATAATGCTCTTGTCTGAATAAAAGATGTGAGGTTAGCATGTTCCAGTACCACACCCTTGGGCTTTCCTGTCGTGCCCGAGGTGTAAATGATGTAGCAAGAGGTATTGGGAGTAAGGGGACACCAGTTCATGGCACTTTGTTCTGAAACAAGGGTATCATTGAGGATGTTCGTCACGCTCAGCACAGGGCATTTCACAATATTTCTATGTTTTGCTAAAACACCCTCATCTTTAACCAGCAGGACCTTCAACTCTGCGTCCTCCATGATCAGCATAACACGAGCAGCAGGATAGCTTGGGTCAAGTGGCACATATGCCCCTCCCGCCATGAGGATACCTGCATGGGAGTGTGTCTTTCTGTCAGTGGTCTGATGCTCCAAGAAGAAAGTTTGAGAAGGGTCAACATACCATAGATGGACGCAATCGCCTCAGCTGAGTCGTTGGTCATAAGCAGGCCAACTGTCGAGTCGCCTTTAACCCCCAATGCTTGCATTCGTCTCGCAACCTTCTCTGCCATGCTTTGGAGCTCTGCATACGAGATAATCCGCTTCAGCCCTCCATACTCAATTAGTGGTATTGAATTTCGATTTGTCTCAGCTTGAT
>PIVM01000139.1 GCA_003353945.1 Gammaproteobacteria bacterium | reverse complement strand
GAACTAAAAAAATCCATCCTCCAAAAAGCCTTCACCGGCGAACTTACCCATATTGAGCGCAAAGGAGTGGCGGCATGAGCGAACGCGATATTGCTTTGATAGACGAACTTCGCGCATCAGAAAATGCATTAGTGGAGTTTAAGAAAAACAATAGCGATCCTAAGTTAATCGGAAAATACTGTTCAGCCTTATCAAATGCAGCACGTATTGACGATAAAGAATTTGCCTATGTACTGTGGGGCATCGACAATTCTAGCCATGATGTGATTGGTACTGACTTTGACCCTGATGGAGTTAAAGAATGTAGTAATACTGTACTGCAGTTATGGTTAGCGCAGCATTTAAAACCCAGCGTAGCGTTTAATTTTAGGCGCATTGAACACCCACAAGGCTCGGTGGTGCTATTAGAAATCCCAGCCGCGTCCAGCGCCCCCGTTGCATTTGACGATATAGCTTATGTAAGGATTGGTAGTGCAACCCCCAAATTGACGGATTACCCGGAACGTCAACAAAAGTTAATTACAAATTTGCGCCCGTATGTGTGGGAAAAGGGCATTGCAAAGCAATTTATTAGCGCCGATGACGTGTTGAATTTGTTGGAATACCCTAGCTATTTCAAATTAACTCAACAGAATTTACCTGATAATAAAGCGGGTATTCTTGAGAGAATGGCATCTGACCAGCTGATTCAAAAAGATGTGGGCGACCGTTGGAATATTACTAATTTAGGTGCCATTTTGTTCGCCTCAGATCTACAGGCGTTTGATATTGCCATATCTCGTAAAGCGGTGCGATTTATTGCTTACAAAGGTAAAAATAGAGCGGCTACGGTTACGCATAGACAAGATGGCAAAAAAGGCTATGCCATTGGGCTTGAGGGGCTAATTAATTATATTAATGGTCTTTTGCCGATTAATGAGCACATAGGTGAAGCCTTTCGAGAACAGAGGCCACTATTCCCTGAAATCGCCGTTCGTGAGCTAGTCGCTAATGTATTGATTCATCAAGACATGACCATTCAAGGGGCCGGGCCTCAGATTGAGTTATTTGAAGATCGAATGGAAATTACTAATCCGGGGGAACCGCTGGTACAAACCGATAGAATGATTGATTTACCACCTCGCTCACGTAATGCCATGCTAGGAGCTTTAATGCGGCGCATGAGACTTTGTGAGGAGCAAGGCAGTGGTTTAGATAAAGTCATTGATAGCGTAGAAGTGTATCAATTACCACCGCCCAAGTTTCTGGCTGAGGCTAATTCAATGCAGGTAATTATTTATGCACCACGAACATTTGCAGAGATGACATCGGAAGAGCGTATTCGAGCTTGTTATCAACATTCTGTTCTGAAGTGGCTCAGTGGTGAGCGAATGAAGAATGCCAGTTTGTGCGAACGGTTGGCAATTGATAAGAAAAATGCTGCTCAGGCGTCCGTTGTATTAAAAGGCGCACTAAATGCAGGTTTAATTAAAGCGGCTGAAGCAGATAATGTAAGAACTGGATATTTACCCTGGTGGGCTTAGTTTTCTTGATTCTTGACGACAAATATAGGATTTTGAGCTGAAAAACCAAAATACAATTCCGGAAAAGCACTTTAATATCAACCAGTTAACTGAGTATCCTGGTTTCTTGATCGGCTCTTGACTCTATGGTTGTTTTATATTCATTTTACATGACTAAGGCAAGGTATATTTCCATTGTTAGTGTTTGTGGAGCCCGATTTCGGTTTCACGCTCCACAAGCTGTGTTGAGGAGTTTATAGGCTCCACAAGAGTTTCTTGATCCGCTCTTGATTGTTGGGCCGTTTTACAGGAGCTTAAAACTTAAACACCTTTAATATCAATGACCTATGCGGATTAGGTTTCTTGATCCTGTTTTGATTTTGGCTTTTTTATGCAGATGGATGTTGTATGAGTATGAACGAAGCGGATACCCGCGCTGAACTGATCGACCCCAAGCTAGTCTCCGCTGGCTGGGGACAGCTTGATGGAAGCACTATCCGCCGCGAGGTGAATATCACCCTGGGCCGAATTCTTGCCAGTGGAGGCACGGGCGGCCAACGCAGCAAGCCAGTGATCAGTGACTATGTGCTGGAATATCGTGGCCGCAAGCTGGCGGCCGTTGAAGCCAAAAAAGAAAGCCTTAGTTATACCGAGGGTGTACGCCAGGCTAAAGACTATGCGGGCCGCTTGCAGTGTCGTATAGGCTACGCCACCAACGGCCATGAAATTTACCAGATTGATATGCTCACAGGTAAAGGCGAGCTGGTCGAGCAATTTCTAAGCCCAGCGGAACTGTGGCAACTGAGTTATGATGGTGAAAACGGCAAACCCGCTCCCGACTTCACAACCGCCTGGCGCGAAGCCTTTGCCACGATCCCCTTTGAGCTCAAAGGCGACTGGCAACCCCGCTATTACCAAGAAAATGCTATTCACAATGCCCTGGAAACTATCGCCAAAGGTGAGCAGCGCATTCTGTTAACGCTCGCCACGGGCACCGGTAAAACCTGTATTGCCTTTCAGATCGCCTGGAAATTATTCCATAGTCGCTGGAGTCTGCATGCACAGAAGAACCCAAGTGCCGCCAAAAAGCGCCCCCGCATACTCTTTTTAGCCGACAGAAACATACTGGCCAATCAAGCCTTTAACGACTTCGCCCCCTTTGGTGAAGATGCCATTGTGCGTATTGAGCCAAACGAAATTAAAAAGAAGGGCGCGGTACCCAAGAACGCCAGCGTGTTCTTTACCATTTTCCAAACCTTTATGAGTGGCAAGGATGCAGAAGGTAACGATGCACCTTACTTTGGCGACTACCCTGAGGACTTCTTCGATTTCATTATTATCGACGAGTGCCATCGCGGTGGTGCTAATAACGAAAGCTCCTGGCGAGCAATCCTGGATTACTTCGCACCCGCCGTACAACTGGGGTTAACGGCAACCCCCAAGCGTACAGACAATACCGACACCTATGAATATTTTGGTGATCCGGTTTACAGCTACACGTTGAAAGAAGGTATTAACGATGGTTTCTTAACGCCTTTTAAGGTGTACCCCATTGTCGGCACCATGGATGAGTATGTGTACACGCCGGGAGATGGAAAAGTCATCAAGGGGGAACCCGAGGCGGGGAAGCTTTATAAAGAAGGTGACTTTAACCGTCTTATCACCATTCCGGAGCGCGAAGAAAAACGCGTGGAGTATTGGATGGATCGCGCCAACCCACAGGAAAAAACCATCGTCTTCTGCGCCTCCCAAGAGCACGCCGGACGGGTGCGCGATTACATCAATCAATACGCCGTACAAAAAGGCTGGACCAGCAATCCAAGTTATTGTGTGCGCGTTACCGCCAACGATGGTGCGGCGGGTGAAAACGATCTGAAAATATTTCAGGATAACGAGAAAACGATTCCTACCGTACTCACCACATCACGCAAGTTATCGACCGGCGTGGATGCCCGCAATGTACGCAATATCGTACTGATGCGCCCGTGTAACAACATGATCGAGTTTAAGCAGATCGTCGGTCGCGGCACGCGCATGTACGAGGGAAAAGACTTTTTCACCCTCTACGACTTCGTTAAAGCCCACCATAACTTCGCAGACCCAGAATGGGACGGCGAGCCAGAGCCGCCGAAAGAACCCTGCACGCAGTGTAACAACAACCCCTGCAGCTGTGAGAAAGAGCCCTGTGGTGTGTGTGGCTTTAGCCCCTGCGGCTGTCCAAGCCTATGCCCTGAATGCGGCATGGAGTTGTGTGAATGCCCTGCCAAGCTTTGCCAAGAGTGTGAGACAAACCCTTGTGTCTGCCCACCCAAAGCCTGTCCAGTCTGTGAGGCCACGCCCTGCGAATGCGAGAAAAAAGAAAAAATCGTCATAAAATTAAACGATGGTAAAACTCGGCAAATCCAGCATATATCTTCAGCCATGTATTGGAGCCCTGAAGGCAAGCCCATTACCGCCAAAGAATTTGTTGAGCGTATGTTCGACGATCTACCGCAGTTTTTTGAGAACGAAGATAAGCTACGGGCAATTTGGAGTGACCCGACAACCCGCGAGAAACTCTTAAGCGATTTATCAGAGGCCGGTTACGACGGAGAAAAACTCGACAGTATGAAGGATCTAATCGACGCTAAAGACAGTGATGTTTATGACGTGCTCGCCTTTGTCGCGTATGCCGCCGAAACTCGAACCCGCCTGGAACGCGTCCAGCAGGCCCAACCTGCGATAGCGAAAGCATTCGCTGACTATAAGCAGCAAGAGTTTATCGACTTCATCTTGCAAAAATATATTGCCGATGGCGTCCAGGAGTTAGCGCAGTCGAAAATGCGAAGCCTGATCGAGCTGAAGTATAATACTATCAGCGATGCTGCAGCCGAGTTTGGCTCACCTGCTGCCATCAGGGAAACCTTTATCGGCTTCCAGAAGCATTTGTATAGTGATTAAGCTGCTTATTATTGTGTTGGAGTGCATGATACTAGTTACGTTCGACATCGGGTTAACAATGAGTGCAACTAGAGTCGCGACTCTGTTCAGTGCTTGTCGTCGTTCATCGTGATAATCGTAGCGGTCATACACGCCCTTTACTCCCTTTATTTTATGGTTAAGGCATCGCTAATTGGCTGGGAACGCCAACCTCGGACAGGAGTCTGCGACAAGTGCGTCTTAAATCATGCACGGTAAAGTGTTCAGTCGGCATAAACAAAAAGGCCCTTTTTACAGGGCCTTAAGGATATTTTGAAACAGGCGGAAACACCCAAAAACATTACTCGATATTCTGAATCTGCTCGCGCATTGCCGCATATGTAATGCATAAAAAACAATGCATTACATTATATATATAAGTGAAAAACACCAATCTGTCACCGTATCTGTCACCAAGAAGTACAATTGTAATTAAGTTAAAATGCTATAGTAGGCGATCTTCTTTAAGAAGACGAATATCTAACATAAGGTTGTTAACACTGGCTACTGTGGCGGTGCGTTTTTACTTCGAGTTTATGTAATGTTGATATTAATTTAGTGGACACATAGTTAGATTCTTACACTACACACTATCTGCCTTAGCTGGCCAAATTCTGCGATTTATAAATGCAGAAAATATTTTACGCTACCCTTTGTTATTGCTGTGAGCGTAATTAAAAAGATGTGTTTTTACTAGTTATGAATAATTGCTGGTGCAGCTTCGCTGGATATGGCTTTGAAAGCTAATATCACCAAATCTTGGAAGTCAATGATGCTGGCGGTGACCGCATCAGAGACTTCATTTAAATTTATGGCAAAATAGACACTGATGAATAGAAAAAGGAGGGCAAGAGCAAAAAAAGCTCCGAACCTTAGATAGCCATTTCGCTTTTTATAAAATATATCATGTAACACATTATCTATATGAGTTTGTATGGCCAGTAATAACTGACTCCTTATAGACATTGCTTTTTTCTTCGTGTTTTCGTACCAAATTGTTTTTGTATTCATAATATATATAAAACAATAAATACAAATTATAACGACAAATATGTAGAACATAAAAAAGTCGCTACTAAACATTACGAGCAACGCGTTCCCTAAAAAAGAGGAGTTTTGTATAACTTCTGCTGCATCTTCAGCATATGCTGCCGGCTCCACGGCTCGAATAGATATAGAGTACGCAATTAGTATTGGCCCTAAAAAACCAACCAATAGCATTATTATTTGTCGTGCCACATTGCCAGCTGATGATTTAATTTGATGCTTTTTAGAATCGTGTTGTTCTATCGAAATTGTAGAGGCAATTACATTGGAAAAATATATGTTTTCTTTCTCATAGTCTTCTGTTGATATTAGCTGTTTCTGTTTTAGCGAAGTAAGTAAGGACTTAGTATATGTGGCCACACCATCGGCTTGGTGCCCAAAGACGAAGCCTCGTGTTACTTGGTCTCGCTTGATCTCAATAATGCCATTTTTAAGATCACTCAGGATATTTCTGATGTGCTCATTATCATCACTAATTGGATGAACTGTTGTTAGGCTATCGATACTATCTGGATGATGTTTATGTTGATGGGTTGCATATTTTATGTAATAAAAAGCCTGCCTGCAAAGTAGCCACATGTCGTGGTCTGATGCTTTGGAAGTACAGCTCAAATGGGTAAGGCCATCACCTTCGAGTTTAAAAGCAACTTGATAAAATAAACTCTCGTTACTATTTCTTAGTTGGTTGTTTGCAATCAACCACTCTTTTTTTACGAGTGTAGCTTGTTTTTCGGTTTCTTTAACGCCTCCCGGGGAGTTGCAATGTTCGCTATGTGCTTTTTTAAGGGTATCAATTTGCTTATCTATATGTGCCCAGGCTTGTTCCGCGAATTTGCTTCTTGCGATATAAACTTTTCCCTCTAGAAAATTATCGTCAGTTGATGTTGCTGTTAAAAACACATGAAATTTACCATCAAATGTGTCGTCGACTCTATCCTTCCAGTTATATTGAGAGTGAAGGAATACAACGCGCTCCCTGTTTTCATCATAGGGCCGCCCCAATTTTGTATTGATATTGACTTCGCCAGCCTCCGATGAGAGCCCGCATGATACAAAATCAAAATTCAACTCACCGGCCAAGCATGGCGTCCATCCGGCAAATGAGAAGTTCTTGGTATCGGTTTCTTCTGCTGCGGTCTGCGCTTTATTTTTTATTTCTGCGGCACTCATTTGCGAAAGATGTCCCTTATTATGGCGCCGAAAAAAGGCAAAGCAGTATAAACCACTTTGCCTTATTAAAACCACAAATTATTATGTAGTGTGAGAACAAGCCTACTTGGCGATGAGCCCTCTCAAAAAGCCCAACGGCACCTTCTTATCAGCCTCAAGTTCATCATTTTCATTGAAACCCATGCCTTGGTCTACATATATACCGCTCTCTCGAGAGAGCAGCTCGTGTGGGTTATACTTACACGCATTTCTTTGAGCTCGATAATTGATCACTGCATAGTAAAATAGTGCAAAGCCGATAAATAAGCATATCAAGCTAAGCGTAGCTATTATCACGGTCATATCCATGCCCCTTTAAATTGAAATTTGTGGGCCAAGCCCCTAAATAACATCCCTGAAATTGATAAAAAGACCAAAAAGAACACGTCTCTCGAAAGTCGACAAAAAATTGGCCGGGGAAAGTAACATTTTTTCCAAAGAAAAGCTAGCAGCCTGCTGGGTAGCAGTAGGGCGAAGAGTGTTAAATTACTAATCCTAGTGGTAATAATTCAATACCTTACCCAATTAACTATCAGGTTAAGACTTACATAAAAACTGCGCTTGTCAACCTTTTTTTTTGCAAGCATTGATCTCAGAGAAGATCTATGCACATAATTTAGCGATATTTGGAGAAAAAGAATTAAAGTGGGTCGTAACGAATATTAAATGACCGGCAGTTTTGCGGCGGCCAAGGTCTGTTTTTCGAGGTATTCACGCGAACACAGATGGTTTGCCAATCAGTTTACCGACAACTGCATCTTTCAGGATGGTACGACAGCCTCGCGTCACGTTAGAGGCGGAAACCCCCGCAAGCTTAGCAAATCAACCTTTTCATTAAATTTTGCATCGTGACCCATAGTATGCCTCAAGGTGGTACGGGTGCAAAGCGGCGCAAAAAATGCGTTTTTGAGCGAGGGGTGCGCGTCGGAATCAAAACGGCACAGGGGGGCGGGGGGTCACGCAGGACCCGAAGGCTATCAAGTAGATTCCTTGCGTAGGTTCTCAAGCTAACGGCTGTAGATTGTTGATTGCCGTTGCGCCTCCTTGCGTAGAAAAGTGTTCGCGGTTCGCCTTGCATGTCCGACTGCTTTTAAGCCGGGGACCTCTGTTAATGATCGTTGGTAGATATTGCTATATTCATTTAATAGGGCATGCTGGCGGTCTTGTGGTGCTAATCTGATGATATCCATAATCCAGCATGTATCGGCGTAATGTTCCTGCTCGAACGGTTTTAGGTGGTCTGCTCGGTAGTGGTATTCGGGTTCCTGCAAAACAAATCCAATGGGTGCATTTGCAGCTACCAATTTAATCAACTCAAACTTACAAACTTTCAGCGCAGATTTGATATCGTCAGTCAGTAGGCTTTTTGGTGCGGTGATTTTTAGTTGACCATCCACTACTTCAAGCGCTGAACCGGGTTGATTGAATGCCTTTATGAGATCGATGGCATTCATACTGTAAACACCTCCATTTCTTCTTGTTTCTCTGTACCCCCTTCTTGAAGCGCTACAACGCTACAAGCCGCGTCATCCGTGGGCTGTAGCGGTTTTTGAAACGCTACACCTTTACCCTTTGTAGCGTTTTCAATTTGGCTGGAGGCCCCGTCGTTACTGGGCTGTAGCGTTGTAGCGCTTTGAACAAGGGGAGCAGACAGATAACGGCTAAAGGCATCTTCGAAGTCGGCTGTTTCATACCCTTTTTTGACCGTGTTGATTCGGACATCTTTAGAGCGAATGCCAAATGGTTTTAGTAATTTTGCCAGCGAATTTTTAGTGATTGGTTTACCGTGCCTCCATTCGCACCAGGGCCGGTCATCCAATGCAATCAAGTGATCAACCAGGTCTTGAGAATGGAAACGTGCAACATTCTTATCTTTGAATATGCTGCGAATGTCAGCCAGGATCATTGGCCCGATTCCGTCATCGGTGCTATCAATGCTCTCAAGTACGCGCATGGCGTTTCTGGCTTTCTCTGGCCACTCACCACCGATAAGATCAGCAATGGCTAATAGCGGTCGCCAATTATCTTCAGCGCGGTCGTTGCCAACCACAGGCACTTGTGGGTCTGATCGTTTTAACGCATCGGTATTATCAATTGACCACCGAAGCGCTTTCCTACGCAGTGTCAGGCATTGTTCATTAAGTTCAAGTGGTAAACGTTCAACGTTTTCTCCTGGTAGCTTGCGGCGCAGTGTGACGGTGATAGAACGATCCTTTATAGTATCTGGCGGCGCCTTTATCATGCCGATACACATCGGACTCCAGGTAGAGAAACGTTTAGGTGCAAGGTTGCTTGAATCACCTTCTACCCGTAATACAAACGCACTGCTGCGCGTATGGCCGCTGTTGACAATTCCGCGCAGCTCTTCGTTATTGGCTATAAAGGTGTCGCCTTCATCAATTAAGAGAGACACCCCCCATGCCTCAATTGCCCTGAATATCACGGCAGGACTCAAATTGGATGACATCAACGCCCGACAAACTAACGCACATAAAACTTCCATCGTGGTTGTTTTGCCGCAGCGTTTTTCAGGTGAGTTAATTAGCAACTTAGGAAAAATCCGAAAGCAGTTTATGCAGTAAGTAGCAATTGCCCACAACACTAATGCAATTGCGCCGCCTTTCGGTAGTATCGAATATCGCTCAATGGTTTTAATTATTTCATTAGCAAGAGCGTTGCCGTCAACAGCGCTTTCCCATGGTTCAATGCCATCGGTCAGCTCATCACCAGAAGATTGCGCAGCAAGCTCCTGCTTGCGTGTTTTTACCAATTTGTCCAGTATTGACAGTCGCTCTATACCAATTAACTTGCCGGCCTCTTTGCGTTCTTTTTCGTATTCAATTACTGAAAGCTGAGCAAGGCGTGTTATTTCCGCCTCACTAGTGTCGGCTTCACTGGGTAATGATTTATCCTCTACGTCGGCGCCAATTTTCTTTTCGAGCACCGTTAAAGTTGAATCAGTTACTAACGGCATAATTACCCCCGTTCAAAGCGGTATGTTTTGTTTGTTGGCTGGTGGATTGCAATCACACCTATGGAGCCCTGTCGAAGCAAGGTAAGGCTGAGAGCCTCGTACAGAGGCTCATTAAGATCGACGCCATAGTCGATGGCGATGACGCCGCGCCCTGATACCGGCCAGCGATAATCAGAGGGGTTAGATTTTTCCGGTAATACCAAAGCTCTATTTACCCCGGTTTGATATTCCCGTTTGGCTCGTCCCCAGGCGCGTGGTCCACCAGCAAAGATAAAGAGTGTTTGGCTCGAGCTGTTATCTACCTGTTTGCCATAGGCAGCCAGCTTTAACGCTGACCGCCTTTGCACAGGATTAAGTGAGGTGTTCACTATTACCTCTCCCATTTATCACGATAAAGAGCGGAGCGACGAAAAATTTGACTCATGCGCTCACAGTTGAGGCCCGCCCAGAATGGGTAGATAGCACCGAGTAACTGCTTACAGTTTTTTGTTATTTTTATGAGATTTAAATGCATGTATTGGATTGAAGCCAATCGTGATATGAAGACTCTCTGTAGCCGAGTTTTATACCATTCACCTCTACAAGAGCGGGTAGCTTGCCTTCTTGATGGAGACGCCATTCAGTACTGCGTGAAATGCCGGTAAGTTCACGAAACTGAGTTCGTTTGATTATGCGGTCTTGTGTTGTTGCATGGGTATTCATAGTGCACCTGTTATTTATTGAAGGTGCTTAAGTGTGTCTGACGGTGGGGGGTAGGTCAGGAAATTTTACAGAACTCCCGCTAAATGAAAAAACGGGAGATATTCTAGAAATTTCGCGCTATTGTTGAGCCGGTAACGGTGATAAGGTTTTCAGTTCTTGCTAGTTCTAATGCGGCTTGAATATGGTTGGATATTTCATCGGAAGAAAGTAGCCGAAATTGTGGAGTGAGTCTATCGCGCAGAACTTCCGTTACATTGGATGTAGTCGTGCCAGGGCCCGACTCGGCGATTGCTCTAAGTAAGTGGTCGAGTGTATAAGTTGTAAGATTGTCTAGGTGTTCGCGCTCTAATGTTTCCAGGAGGGCTCGTTTTCCAGCTGTTTCGTTTTTGCCAATATTAAAGCGACCGGCTAGCTCTATATTAGTTGCCCCATTTCGGGCTGCTCGCGCGAATTCTTGCTCCCCTCCTCCTTTTTTTAAACCCAATGCTTCTAGCAATATCTTGCCCGCTTCTTTATTGTCATTGTTGAGTGCGGCCAATGCTGTGCTTCGAAATATATTGGCTAGGGTTATTTCTAACACTCGGGGGAGTTTGTCGCCGTCGAGCAGCGTATTTCCAACTGCAAGTAGAAAGCTTGCTGCTGCTTCGGGATGCTTGGCGAATCTTGCATCTGGACTGTTACACCATTCGGCTTCTTGTTCTTTGTTCATATCTTTGCCTGTTGTAGAAAGCTTCTGACGTTTGCCATTGGGTTGATAATAGGGGTTAGTTGGTCAGCTATTTTTTGAAGTGCTTCGCGGCGTTCGTCAAGGTAATCATGGCGGTCGTAAATCCCTTCCACGCCTTTTAGCTTGTGGTTGAGGCAGCGTTCGGCCACATGGCCAGGCACGCCTGCGCCAGCAAGCAGGCTTCGACAAGTGCGGCGGAGGTCGTGAACTGTAAAGTGGCCTACGGATAGCTTGCCTTGGTCTAAAAGTTTTTGTAACCGTTCACAGGGTGAATGGTTACCCACAGCCTGAAAAACAAAGGGCTAATATTTGATACGACCAAATCTACCGGCTTGATGAATGGAAGGGTTACTCGAATCGAGCCACCTCCAA
>PIVM01000957.1 GCA_003353945.1 Gammaproteobacteria bacterium | reverse complement strand
CTATGGAAAACACGCTAAGTAGTTGTACAATCTCTGCTGCTGGGGGTGACATTGACTTCCTCCATGAACGTGGTTATTTGCACTCACATGCTACAGGTTTTGCCTTTGTCTCCCCAGTTTCTCTTCATCGAAAATGGCCAAAGTCGAGTTAGAGATATCGCTGCATTTCATTCTGCGGTCGAACATGACTCATCAAAAGACTATTTGTCCAGAGATACTTCACTGATGTCCATTTACGGCCTCTGGAGGCACGGGAACCAAAAAGATCGTGTGGGGAATAGCATGCAAGACCTACGCTTATCTGTTCGAGGTTGGCGGCTCGGTTCAATGGTTCGACAAGGTGGACTGAGTACCAACAAAGACTTGGCTAACTGGCTTGCACTTTACGTTGCTGAAAACTAATCATGAAGAATGAGAGTAGCCCTGTGGACGACAGCCCACCGCTCCGGCCAAGATCTCTAGCAGTCGAAGTTGCCTTTAGCTCTATATCCGCTGCAATCGGTTCTGGACTCTTTGTTGTGTTGTTGATTGTGGACGAGGCTATTTCTAGCAACCTATCCGTTGCAGAGCTTGCCGATATGGATATAGGAACATCTATACTAATTTTATTTTTGATTGTAGGTCCAGTAGTCGGCACGGCGATAGCATTAATTCCTAGCATTCTTTGCGG
>PIVM01000956.1 GCA_003353945.1 Gammaproteobacteria bacterium | reverse complement strand
ATAATGTTTTCTTTTATATCTGTATTGATACTTGATGTAAGTGGTGTAGTATTTGCGATAACAAAAATAGGTGAATTACCAGTATCAAAAAGTAGAACAAAATGGGCTTTATTTTCATCATCAATAGGAACAATGATAGCATCATTATTAGGATGTTCACCAATAATCGTTCATATAGAATCAATAGCAGGAGTATTGGTAGGAGGTAGAACAGGATTAACGGCAATAACAACATCAATATTATTTGGATTATCAATAATAATATCACCGATTTTTAATAGTTTACCTAATTCTTCAACAGCAGCAATAACAATATTCATAGCTGTGATGATGATGAGACAATGTAAAGAAATAGAATGGGAAAAACCTGAAATAGCATTGCCAGCATTCTTAACAATTATTATGATGCCGTTTACATTTTCAATATCATATGGTATTTTCTTTGGGTTAGGTTCATATTTTATATTAATATCAATAGAAAAAATAAAAGGATTGTGGAAGAATAGAAATATTCCAATAGAACCAGTTATATTTGATGGAGTATCAGTATTAAGTAGTAGTAGTAGTAGTAGTCATAGTGATATGTTGCTTTGTAGCTCTTAATTTTTTTTAATTATTATATTAAATATAAAATATTTTAATATAATTATAAATGAATAATCGTTTATTTC
>PIVM01000955.1 GCA_003353945.1 Gammaproteobacteria bacterium | reverse complement strand
GAGTTTCATCATGAAAAAGCAACTGATAGCAGGAACAGCCCTGGCAAGCGTATTAGCCATTAGCGTGACAACGCTAATGTGGCAGGAAGGCGAACTGACTACACCTGGAGAAAAAAATAAGATCGCCGCCCGGAAAACGGAGGCAGTAGTTGAACGTTTAATGCCCGAGGTTGATGCTAAATCTCTCAAAAAAAAGAGAGCCGTTTTGGCTAAAAAAGCCAAACCCCAAGCCAATATTGCCGGCGCACCACCTGTTGCCTCTGCACCAGCGCCAGGGATGCGAGCCAGGCCTTCCGGTAGTGCAGATATGGCCGCTCGTATGCCTCGACAAGAAATGTTTATTGCTCGGGGTATTATGGCAGATGATCCGGCGCAAATTTATGCTCAGTATGAAGGGCGTGATCGGTTTGAAAAGACAACACCAAATCCTGTGAAGAAGGTATTAGAAGAACCTGTTTCTACATTCTCTGTGGATGTAGATACTGCTTCTTATGCATTTGTCCGTAAATCCCTGAACAATGGCCGTTTGCCGCAAAAAGATGCAGTGCGTGTAGAAGAGCTAATCAATTATTTCGATTACGATTATCCGCTTCCCAAGAGCGCTGAACAACCCTTTAAGCCAACCGTTGCGCTCTATCCCACACCGTGGAACAAGCACACAAAACTGCTGCA
>PIVM01000138.1 GCA_003353945.1 Gammaproteobacteria bacterium | reverse complement strand
ATTTTCCAATTAGGCTTGCTTCCTGCTCCCTCACCTTCGTTGTTCAAATGGTTACATATTCCAATATACCCAAAACGTTGCACGGGGCAGGCTCTGCGCCCATTTAAACGCCTCGGTGAAAAAGCATGCTTCTACGCCGAATTGGAAAATTTATTATTTCCGAGGCCCTTAACGGTAATGAGATTATCATGGATTTCCCGCATTCCTTTATCTTGCAGGATGCTAACGGCCTCTACGTCTGTGATACGGCGACAGCCTTCCAGTCATACAATTCTTATCCTTTTTAAATCCGCTCTACTGCCAAAGTCTGCGTCAATTTGTCGCATGTGGCAATATGTCACATTTACCACCGCAAGCTAAGAATATATTCTTCAAATAAGAAACAGTAAGAAAAAATCTTGTTGTACCTTATTGGGGAATCCGATGAAAAGATGTTTGGTTTTCGCTGTTGTTATGGGTGTATTAGGATGTGTTTCATTTTCTAGCGTGGGTGTTGCTGAAGAAGTGGAATTGGCCTATTCAGGTATTGATGAAGTGACTGTAACAGCAACCAGGTTGGAGCGTGCGACAAAAGATGTTCCCGAAGCAATTTCGGTAATTGATAAAGATCGTATCGATAATTCGCGCATGTTTAATATCAGCGATGCACTGAGTGGCACGCCAGGTGTTTCGATAAGTTCAAAAAGTGGTGGCTATGATGCGCGTCTGCTTATTCGGGGTGGTGGGCTGAAAGCAAATTATGGTATCCGTGAAATATTCCTAATGCGAGACGGTGTGCCTATTACCGATCCCGATAGTTTTACAAGATTGGATTTTATTGATACGCAGGATATTGAGCGAATTGAAATATCCAAAGGGCCTGGAAATATATACGCAACAGGTTCGACTGCCGGTGTAATTCATTTGATATCAAAGTCAATATTCGAACAATCACTCAATACTGTATCGATAGCGGGTGGTGATAATGGAAAAGCGAATGTGCACGCAAGAATCAGTGGGACACATGGCCAGCATGCCTATGCTGTGTCTGGTTCATTACGCAAGGATAATAATGACTGGAGAGAAAATAATGAGTTTGAGTCAAGGCAGTTGAGTGTTAAATACGGGTATCAGATTAATGACAGTGATGAGATGGAGTTTGAGCTGAGTTATACCGATGTTGATTTGAATCTTCCCGGTGAAATGAATAGTGATCAGTTTAATGATTTTAAACGTACGGGCAGGCAACGTGACAATAATGGTTTTTTTAAGACCAGGGGGCGCTATTCAGAAACCTGGTTTTTCAACTCGCGCTATATTTCACTTTTGACGGAAAATATCGAATTCAAACCGCGCTTTTATTACACGCATTGGCGTCAAAACCATCCAGTAACGCCTTTTATTGTGGAAAATGGCGGTGTTGACATTATGGGTACGGATCTTGAGATTCTTATGGAACAGGAGGTGGGGAGTCTTGTTGCCGGGATTACCTACAGAGTTGATCGGGATGATGATGCCAAGCGTTACCAGTACCGAGATTTGCAAACCAATTATGATGCTGTTTTAGATCCAGGAGAAGGTACCTTAAATCAGAATAAGGGAAGCTTGGCTAAATCACAGGATACAAAGAATCAAGTCGCTGGTATCTTTGCGCAGCAATCTTTTGATTTTATTGATCGTTGGATCATTGATCTGAGTATGCGCTATGACGCAATCAATATAAGCCAGGAATCGCAGACATTTTCGGAGTTCAACTTTCCCTACGGTACGGTTTTTGGTCCGCCCTCCATGCCGCGCAGTGCTTACGGTGCGGTCGATGAGCAAAATGATTTGGATAAAGATTTTTCATTGCACACTATGCGCATGGGTGTCAGTTATAAAATCAACAGTGAGTTGAGTGCCTACGCAAATGTGGCGAGCGGGGAGCAAGTGCCTTTTTCCAATGAACTGGAAAGTAATCAAGAGCTCAAATCGGCTACTAATGAAAGCATGGAAATAGGCCTGAAGGGGCGCAGCGATACATGGGGTTTTGATCTGGCTTGTTTCAGTATGAGCATAACGGACGAAATCATTGCCGGTCTTGATGAAGATGATCAGAGCTATTTTCAAAATGCAGGTGAAACAGAGAAAATGGGTGTTGAAGTGGCATCCGATTTTCAAATAGCTCAGATCGCAGGTGGCGATTTTTGGGGCGGAATAAATTATGTCTACAGTGATTTTTCATTTGTTGAATTTACGGAATACTATACGGACAAGGGGGTTCCAACAAGCATTGTCAACGATGGTCATCTTCTGCCGTATGTTCCAAAGCATTATTACAGCGTGCATGTGATTTACAAGCAAGAGAACGGGCTGAGTGTTCGTCTGCAATCAGACACTTGGTCTGAGTATTATGTTGATAATGCAAATACAGAAAAATATGCCGGATATGAGTGGTTAACGAATCTGAATGTAAACTACAAATTTTTGGAGCAACACAGTGTGGCTCTGAATATTCAAAATATTTCTGATAAACGTTACGCATCCATAGTAGAGAAGAATGCGGGCAGCAATATTAGTTATACAGCAGGATCGCCGCGTAGTTGGCTATTGAGTTACCGCTACCAATTTTAAGATGTTAGGGCCGCGGAAAAAATAAATTTTCCGAGGCCCTTAAGAGCCCCAAGCAACTGTAAGCGACCCTGGCAGTGAGTTATCGTTATGACCATTAATCAATCTGTATTAGATGCAAAGGAATCTAGGGTGACGAAAAGTGGTGTGATAGCCTGTTCAGGGAATACGGTCACGCGCTCGTTTACCGATATATTGAGTGTGCCAATGATAGGCGGGCTCATTAAGTCTCTGGCTGTTTTATTTGTTATTCGTACTATAGTGCTTTGCCTATTTGTAACCAGCCTATTCTTTGGTTTTTATCTGCCTGACGCTGAGAGCAATTACGTCACGACGGGGTTTTTCTGGGGGCTATTCTGGCCATTTTTTATGTTGGTGAGTCTGGCAACTTTTGGGCCCTTGGTCTGCACGTTTTGTCCTCACGGATTTCTTGGTATTTATCTCACACGGTTTGGCTTAAGAAAGACACTGCCAAAAAGGTGGCGTAATCCTTACCTCGGTTTAGGTGTTTTGTTGAGCGCTTATTGGGGAGCCTACTACGCATTTGCTCCTTTTGATTCGCCATGGATAACGGCGCTGTTCTTTCTTTTGTTGACCATGATTGCAATTTCTGCATTTTTTATCTTTGATGGTATGGCTTATTGTAAATATATCTGTCCCATGGCATCGGTTAAAAATGCTTTTTCACGAGTCGGGTTCGCTTGGCTGTCCACCAGTAGCAGTAGCTGCACGGGATGCAAAACTTTCGAATGTGCGAAGGCGTGCGATTACCACTTGTCTCCATTTACTTTTGATCAAACCGGTTCCATGAGACATTGTTCGCTTTGCATGGATTGTGCAAGAGCATGCCCTTCAGTCAGGTGGCGTATCGTAAAACCTGCCTACGCGCTACTGCAAAAAATTCGTGGTGTTGGAAACATCGATATCTGGACGTATATTCTGCTGTTAGCCGTTATATCAGTCACCATGCGATTTCATCATGCATTGGGTCGCACAGCAATTGCGGAACAATTTCCGTGGGCGCGTACGTCTCAGTGGTTGCTGGCGTATTTCCCCTCTTTATCCGGTTACGGTGTGGACGTTACTGGACTTGTTGCTCTGCTGTATGCGCTTATTTTGACAGTATCCGTGTGTGTTGTGGGCTTGGCGATAGGTGGAAAAATCCTGGGAATAAATTATGAGAAAGCGTTTTCTACATTAGGTTATGCTTTTGCACCCCTGATGATTATCGGGGGGCTAAGTCATGTTGGTGAATTTTTCTTTCTGCATTATTACAGCGATATTGCCAACGCGGTGAATCAACTACTAAACCTATCAACAAATGTTGTTGAGCCTCTGGCAAGAAGAGGAGAGCCCTGGCTGCATCGTTTTGTCGTGTTTCAGTATATTGCTGTTCTTTGGTCTATCTATCTGTTTTATTATCGTCTTCAGTTTATTGATGTGAATGCCTGGCGGAAGTGGTTGGCATTTCCCTTTATTACTGCGATGCCGGTAGTTTATTTAGGGCTGCTTTTGTATACGGGCTATGTTTTTGCAACCTATGGAGCAGCGGTTAGACATGTGCATTAGTATGATGTCGTGAAAAAGTGTCGTGGCAAGGGGAGGCGACTTGATACCTTCCTCCCATCAGATCATATGCTGGCTTTTTGCAGCCTAGACTGTCAGCGTGACACCGGCTGTCCATCCGCCGTCAACAACCAAGGGGTGGCCGGTGATAAATGATGCTTCGTCTGAGGCTAGGAATAGCACGGCATTGGCGATTTCTTCCGGTTGGCAAAAACGCTTCATCAAATGAAGAGCTTCCATTTGTTCTTTGACGGCTTTTAACGATTCATCATTCAGCGCTGCCGTCATGGGTGTTTCGACGCCACCGGGACAGACGCAGTTAACACGAATGCCATGCTCTGCGAAGTCTGCGGCCATATTTCGGGTCATTTGAATCACGGCCCCTTTTGACGTGCCGTAAGTAATTTGACCGCTCAGCCCATCAAGGCCTTCAACACTGGCGATATGAATAATGCTGCCTGATTTTTGTTCGATCATGGTTCTGGAGACATGTTTGGTTAATAAGAATGAGCCTTTTACATTGACATTCATCACCCGGTCCCACTCATCCACAGTCACGTCCTGAGTTAAGCCGAAACTGGGCACTCCTGCAGAGTTGACCAAGACGTCGATTCTACCGAATTTATCCTTTATGGCGGCAACGGCTGCTTCGACTGCAGGCTCATCAGTAACATCAACGGAAAAATATTCGCAGGCATTGGCGGTGCAGCCAATGCTTTGCTGTATCTGCTCATCGGGTTCGACTAGATCGATACCCGCAATCAGTGCGCCCTCCCGTACAAAACGTTGTGCGGTAGCCAAGCCAATGCCTGAGGCAACGCCAGTAATTAATGCCACTTTGTCTGCCAATCTGTCCATACTAATACCTGCCTGTTTGATGGTTTGTTGGAAATACCTGTCTTCATCCTACTGTGAAATGATGTCATTTCAAGGCGGTGAAAATCGGATTGCCGTATGCTCGATAAGTTAGTGAATTATGTCGTAAAAAAAATGAAATCTTTCAGCATTTCTATCAAGACTGGGATGATTTGCTTGCCCGTTCCTCATGTCAGTGCTGAAAAAGGTTCTGGATTGTATAAAGTACATGCGGATTGGCATGTCATGCCATAGTGTATTTATCGTAGTTACTCGTTAAATCAGTAGATTTAGATGGAGATTTTTGGATAATTGCAGCGCAATTGTTAAGAGCGGACTTTCCTGATTGGCCTATTTACTCTCATCCTTTGTACAAGTAATGAGGGTAGCGTGTTTATTGCGCTATGTAATGTTGATCTTGGGGGCGCTCTTTGCGTATCAATGGCACGATTCTGGATGCTATGTTTGATAAAACGCTATATGAACGCCCAAAACAAGAGAGTTATCATGTTGTTTTACAAAAGAAAAATGCATTATTTTTTATGTCTGCTGTTATTGGGTTTCAGTGCAGGGGTGGTGGCAGGCAACCCGGATGATCCCTGGGAAGGTTTGAATCGCAAAGTGTTTTCATTTAATGATGCTTTGGATAGGCATATGCTCAAGCCAGTAGCTAAAGGCTATAAAAAAATAACACCAAGGGTTGTGGATGATGGTTTGAGCAATATGTATTCAAATCTTGGCGATGTAATTACCTTGGTGAATGATCTGCTGCAATTGAACGTACCCAGAGCAGGTATCACCACGTCGCGGATTCTGATTAATTCCACTGTTGGACTGTTTGGTTTTTTTGATGTTGCCAGCAAGTTAAAACTCGTACAAGAAAAGGAGGATTTTGGCCAAACGCTGCAATTCTGGGGAGTTCCGAAGGGGCCGTATCTAATGATTCCCTTATACGGGCCAAGCACTGTGACTGATGTGGCAGGTCTGATATCGGACAGCTATCTAGATCCTTCGATTGCTGTTGAGCATATACGCACCCGCAATTCTATGGTGGCGGTTGATTTTCTTGATAGACGAGCGGATCTGCTTAAGGCAGAAGAGCTGATAACGGGTGATAAGTATGTGTTTATACGCGACGCATACTTGCAGCGCCGAGCCTCTCTGCTAAACAATGGTTTAGTAGAGGATGACTTCGGTAACGAAGATTTTGAGGATTTTTAAAGGATTGGCGCCGGGTGAACAGCTATTTTTTTAACCCGGCGTCCATATCCGTATCGTCAATCTTGATGTATTTCGCTTAGTTTCAGTCCATGAATATAATTGCCTGATGGGGATGTTTTGATTCTGGCAACCTCACCAATGGCAGAGAAAGGCGTTTTCCCTGACTTGATCTCAATACTTAACTGAGTGCCTAGTGGGATTTGCTGATTAACCTCGACCAGCATGCCTGCGCCGCTGAGATCTTTGCAGATACCGTCATACTGTGAGCTATCATCTGTATGGGTAAGCAGGACCGGTGTATCAACTCTCATGCGAATAAATGTACGTTTTTCAGTGTAGATGCGTTCTGTAGTGCTCATCCTTTTCCTCGAAGCAATACTCAATTGGGTTCTAAGATTTATAATACTGAATCGTAAGCCTGTCAATTTACCATTGATTGAGCAAAATTTCAGTTGAAATTTGTTGCAGGTCGGTTTTGATGGGAGTAATGTTTGCCCCCGGCCATTGGGGGATGGATTACTAATAAGCATATTGATGAAAAGGCGATGATAACGAGAATCAATTGCTCATCTTTGGGGGCAGCATTCTAATTACCGAATGTATTGATTGTTAGAGTCGTTTTTTGTGTCAGGTTTGTGCCAACTATCCAGCCGAAATACCAATGTAATAAGACCATGCTAATCGTAAGCATATTGGGGCGCTTATGACAAATGACGGTAATAAGATCCTCGTCATTGATGATGATGTGATGGTTCGCAAGGGCGTTGTCGCCTACCTTGAAGACAGTGGTTTTGAGGTGTTTGAGGCCGACGATGGACGTAGCGGACTTGAAACTTATCAGCAATATAACCCTGATCTCGTTATTTGCGATTTAAGAATGCCCAATGTCGATGGCATCAGTGTCTTAAAATCGCTCTCAAATGAGTCTGCTAGGGTGCCGGTTATCGTTGTCTCTGGCGCTGGTGTGATGAGTGATGTAGTAGAAGCACTCCGCTTGGGAGCAAGTGATTATTTTATAAAACCGGTACAAGATCTCGAGTTGTTGGAAATATCGATAAAACGCAGCCTGAATGAAGCACGGTTACGTAAGGAGAATCACCGTTATCGGCGCAAGTTGGAGCAGGCGAATCGTGATTTAAAGGCCAATCTGGATGTGCTTGAGCAAGACCAGCAAGCTGGACGCTATGTTCAGATTAAGATGCTGCCCGAAACACCCAAAATTCTCAATGGTTATGAGTTTAGCCATTACATCATTCCATCCTTGGTGCTCAGTGGTGACTTTGTTGAATATCTCACTGTGGGCGATAATTACGTCACGTTTTTTATGGCTGATGTATCTGGCCATGGTGCATCCTCGGCCTTTGTCACAGTATTGCTGAAGAATCTGGCAGCGCGTTTGCGCAGTAGCTACACTCATACTGGGGAGCAAACAATTTTGTCCCCGATCGACTTTCTGGACAAGGCAAATGATGAATTATTGTCGTTGGAGCTGGGTAAACATGTAACACTCTTTTTTGGTGTCCTGGATACTGAGCAGAATTGTTTGCGTTATAGCGTGGCGGCTCACTTGCCAGAACCAATTTTGGCTGATGGCGTTGATGCGAGGGCGCTAATGGGCAGGGGGCGACCGGTGGGTTTGTTTGAAGATGCTGTATTTAATGAACATACCGTACAATTGCCTGAGAAATTTAGTTTGACATTATTTTCAGACGGCATTCTGGAAATATTGCCTCAGCTATCGCTGGCAGAAAAAGAAGCATATTTATTAGATACGTTAAAAGATGGTTTGATGACGTTGGATCAGATCATCGGAAGACTTGGTCTGGATAATGTGCAAGATGCGCCTGACGACATTGCAGTAATGACGATATCAAAGGTAAAAGGAAATGCAGTTGGGTAAGATTTTATACGCGGAACACCATGGCGCCTATATTATAAAAATGATGGGTGACGTGCGTTTGACTGTTTGTGCAGCACTGGATGAATTTCTAGATCAGATGTTCAGTCACCCTCGTTTTAAAGAAGTGGTTGTTGATCTGACTGAGACTGAGGGTATTGATAGCACTACTCTTGGTATCCTGGCAAAACTGTCAATTCAGGCAAAAAAACAGTTTCAATTTATTCCTGTCATATATTCCAGCAATAACGACATTACACGCATTTTGGTGAGTATGGGATTTGATGAGGTGTTTGATATACAGCGTGAATTGACTGACAAAGTGCCGAGCTTGGGAGAGTTGGTTTCTATACCGCAATCGGAAGATCAGATGCGTCAGCACGTTATAGCCGCTCACCGAACGTTAATGGCTTTGAATGCCAGTAATGAATTAAAGTTTCATGATTTGGTTAGCAATCTAGAAGCATCCGGTACAAAACACTGAGCTTGTATAGGTGTTTTTTCTGCTTTAAATAACTATCTATGGGCTGAGAGTTTTGACTTGATAAACTCTCGATGTGGGACATAGAGCAGCTCTGCAACCCGCCGGATTATATGTTCTTCGTACTTATCCAGATTTCCGTCAGCATAGGCAATTTTCCACATTGAATGGATTAGCTGCAGTTTTTGTTCTAACTCGTAATGGTCATTGACCAAGCGCGTAAATTGGTAGAGGGAGGTCGCATCATGACTTTCCTGCTCAGCCAGTAATAACAATTCATCCAGTTTATCCTCTGGGCAATTCAACTGATCCTTTAATAATAATTTCAGTGCGGACAGTTCACTGTCATCAATGTAGTGATCTGCTCTAATGACCTCAAATAACAGGGCTGCGGTTGCCAAGTGCAAGGCTTGATCATCAGCAGTGTCTTCTGTTTTAACGCCAATATTTTCTTCAAAAAATGATTTAATGCGTGTGATCATGGCTTCTATTCTGGATATTCTCTAAGGATAAAAGGCTTATTCTAAGCTTGTTGGCAAGGTATAGAAAGGCGAATGTTTTACACTGACTCACTCACAAAATTCAAGGCGGTTTGTAACACGTCTGAATTTGCTCCTGGGTGATGTGCGTTTTCACTGATATGGCGGCGAAATTTTTTTGCCCCTGGTATTTCCTGAAATAGCCCCAGAATATGACGAGACATCTGGCTTAGGTAAATCCCCTGGGAAAGCTGTGCTTCCACATAGGGTAGATAAGATAATAAAATATCGCTTCGGCTGCGTTTTATCTTTGCTTCTCCATATAACTGATGATCAACTTCGTTTAGTAGATAAGGGTTGTGATAGGCAGCGCGACCGAGCATGACTCCATCGACCTGTTGCAAGTGTTGCTCGCACTCGGTTATCGAGGTAATTCCTCCGTTAATAATGATGTTCAAAGACGGATAATCGTTTTTAAGTTGATAGACCCTGTCATAGTGCAGGGGAGGGATATCACGATTTTCCTTGGGGCTTAAACCCTGCAGCCAGGCTTTGCGGGCATGAACAATAAATGTTGAGCATCCAGCATCTGCAACACAATGGATAAAATGCTGTAAGTGCGCATAACTGTCAAGATCATCAATGCCGATGCGGCATTTTACCGTGACAGGGATATTGACTGCCTTGATCATGGCTTCTACACAATCGGCCACCGTTTGCGGCTCAGCCATCAGGCAAGCGCCAAAGCGTCCGGATTGAACACGATTGCTGGGACAACCAACATTGAGGTTCACTTCATCATAGTGCCAATCTTCAGCCAGTTGAGCGCAAAAAGCTAAATCGGCAGGATTGCTGCCCCCCAGCTGAATTGCTATGGGGTGTTCAAATGGATCAAAGGAAAGGTGGCGTTCACGATCACCGTGAATCAATGCGCCAGTGGTTATCATTTCCGTATACAGTAAGGCTTTGCTTGAAATCAGTCTAAGAAAATAACGGGCGTGACGGTCAGTCCAGTCGAGCATAGGCGCAATGCAAAAACGGTGGTTCAAAGCAGGCCTCAAAGTATTCTTTTCACCGTGATGTCTGTTGGTGCTTGTCTCTAATTTATTAATAGGCATCACGCTAGTGCTCATTCAAAAGGTGTTCAAATTCTAAAAACTTTTTGTCCATTGTTTCGTGTGATGACCAATTTTTTATTTCATCAATATCATGAGGGTGGTTTTTGGCAACCCATAATGCTTGCTGAAGAGATTGCCTGTCTTGCCAGTGATAAAAAGCCGACAGGCGGTCTTTAATGCAATCGGTAGCAGTCAATAATCTTAAGGTGCCGTTTTTAGTTTGCATTTCATGTACTTCTTTAACAGCTTCATCTCCGACTGCCAAAGGACCTGTGGGGAATTCTATAAAATAAGCTGCTTTGGGGTGGGCATAATATCGGTTTTTCTCGGTGAAACCGATTAGTTTCAGTGCGGTCTTTAAGGCAGAGCGTTTAGAATGATATCGCTCAACGAAATCGATATCTTGCGTTTGGTATTGGTTATTACTGTAGATTGAAACGCATCCTCCGCCGACCAGCACAACATCAATACCCTGTGATTCTAAATGTTCCGAGACATAAGTGGCGAGCTCTGCCAGCGACAATTCGCTTACGTTAATTTTGCTCACAGAGGCTTTCCTTTTCTGCGTGGGCGTCTGCGATTCAGTAAAAGTCTGCTCTGTTCTTCGGGAGGGTAAAAACTAAGGCTCTTATCTAACAAAGCACGTAGTTCTTTGATCAGGGGATAACGCGGATTAAAACCATAAAGTAACGTACGTCCTTGTTCTTCACAATAGAGGACGTTCTGTTGTTCCAAGGACTCCAGCTGTTTCTTAATGGGGGTAATGCTGGCATTAAAAAAACCGGCAATCTCTCTGGCATAGCCTTTCTCTCGGGCAAAGAGATAAATTAAGACTCTTTCCTTGCTGGTGCTTCCAAAAATAGCTTCGAACATATAACGGCCCAGGTAGCAATATATATAAACTAATAAGTAGCTTATATAGTCTATTATGTAGTTTATATGAACCACATAATAGCTCAATTGTTTGTTGAGTCAAAGCCTAAATAATGAATATGATTGCTTAGATGTGAACTTGTATTTCTTCCTTGATGCGCCAATAGTGCGCCCACCAAATAGAAAGTAATATATCGTATTGATTAATAAAGAAATATATTTAAATCGGTGCAATCGAGCAGGGGCGCCGTGCAAAAGCGTCTATCTAGCGTAGGTTTTGATGTCGATTGACCACGGCTTGTTTTTGGATGATTTTTCGTAGTATTAGTATCAGTCATGTGTAAATTTTAAACTTCTCAAGAGACCCGATTTCTCGTCATGAAGCAAGCCTGAACACATCCATTCTATCAGCGTCCTGTCTATCGGTAATGAATTTCGCAAAGATTCCCTCCTGAGTTGTACCCAGCAGATATT
>PIVM01000954.1 GCA_003353945.1 Gammaproteobacteria bacterium | reverse complement strand
AAATGGAAATGGAAGATATGGATAATAATTTAGAAACATATGATTTACCTAAAGACTTCTTAAACTCTTCACAAGATCCTAATAATATTGTTTGGAAAATTAATGATTAATTATTCTATGCATTTTTTATATATTTGCTTAATTTTATAAACTGATAATTCTTGATTATAATTATTTTTAAGAATTGTTTTAATTTTCGTAAATGAGTTTTTCTGTTCTTTTAAACTCATTATTATCTCACCTACATTTTTCTTCTTTTTTATTATTTTTGTTATTTTAAACTTTGGACCAGTAGTTGTCATAAATCTCTGAGTCATTTTCATTCTGCCAAACGTTAACTCCTTATGACATTTCTCACATAATACACATAAATTATGTTTATCATTTTTATGAAAGTTTTTATCTAATATATAACCTGTTTCATCAGCATTTTCCTGTTCCACAATATGATGTGTTTCAAGTCTTTCTTGACTTTTACATATCTCACATGCTTTCATAAACTTTCCGGAATTATATTTTGATTTTATTGTTGGCATTATCTTATTTGTTTTCTTCAAAAAATTATTTCTTATTTCTATTGCCTCATTTATAATAGTATCATGTATTCCTAAACATTTCGCAATCTCTAAACCATATTTAGTATGTGATGGACCTTCTGTTAATTTTCTTTTATA
>PIVM01000953.1 GCA_003353945.1 Gammaproteobacteria bacterium | reverse complement strand
CGGAGTCACTAAACGGGGGGGCGTGTGTGGGTCATCGCTCACGCGGTATAACACGTCCTCCAAGAGCTCCAGTTCATCCCACTTTTCCAGCAAGGTCCTCGTTATTGCTGACTCTCCTGTAAAATCTCTTCTATGGGGCCGTTGCCCCTCCTTGAATGCTTTGAGGAGCGGGGCTATATCCTTGTCCGCCTCCTGTAAGGCCGCTAGCTGTGGTTTGGTATATTGCTCAGGGATCGTAGTGACGTCCCTGAACTCCACAGCTTCTGAGGGTACTTTGCGGGTCCCTCTATGTGTGCGGGGTCCGCTACCTGCCTTCTTAGTCGCTTTCGCATCTCGTGCTGGCGGGGCAGGTACAGTGTCCTCCGGCGGACGCTCCTCCTCATCCGTTTCGCTCGGAACAGGCTCATAGGCTGCTGCTTCCGGCGGTCCATCTTCTTGCTTCGCATCCTCGTCTGAGGACCAGTGGTCAACTCGGCTTCCTTTTTGTTTCTGTCTGCTGTGGAGCGTTTCTTGCCTGTGTTTGGCACGGTGGTTCCTGCTTCCACGGCGTGGGGCACTCTGCTTGTCGTGCTCCAGCTTCTTTGCTCGCGGCGTGGGGGGCGAGGGGTCAAAGATCACTTTGGGCTTAATCTTCCCTGTGGCAGTGCGAGTAACTCGGCCACTCGCACGAGTGGT
>PIVM01000952.1 GCA_003353945.1 Gammaproteobacteria bacterium | reverse complement strand
TGTGTTGCCAACTCACTACCTGGTTCACAGGCACGGCCAATTATTGTTCCAATGGCAGCAGAGGTTTGAGGGCCATTGAAGCCAAGTTCCTGCAGCTTTTTATCAAGTCCTAAAAGTCGAAGTGCCTCCAGTGTGACATGCTCGCTACCAACACTTCGTGGCCTGATCATCTCAAGGCTGTCAATGTCAACTTCTCGTAAATCGACATCTCCTTCGGTGCTAACGTCCTGTCTTAACACGATAATCCTTGCCGAGTACTCCTGGGCCAACTTCTCTATATTGCTGTTAATATCAAGCAAGGACTGTTGTCCGCTAAGAATTCCTTCAATCCGCTTTGTCAAATCTGGCCATTGTTCTCTGGGCAGAGAGAAATCTGCTCCGAGATTAAGCAAAGTGTATTGCCTAACACCTTTCTCCGTACGTTTGGACTCAACTATCCTGTACGTGTAATACTGAGATCCGTCTTTCCTGCTTTTGATTGATGTTCTTCGAATATACATAGAAACAAACATTACATATAATTCGTTGTCAGTCAACCATTAAATGCCTTATTATGGCACTACATTCGCCACCGAAACAGCTATATGTGTGTAATATTGTATTTATTATTTTTAGCCTAAGTGAAAAACTAGCGTTTCAGAGGAGTTTGATAATGGTTCGCAAAAAGTTGGGCTA
>PIVM01000951.1 GCA_003353945.1 Gammaproteobacteria bacterium | reverse complement strand
TTTTATTATTTTTTACACCAAAGATTTTTCAAATATCAATAGCTGGAACATTCTTTACAGTAGCAATAATTCAAATGGTATTAACATTTATTTATTTATTATTAAAATTACCAACAAAATTTAAATATGTATTCAATTATGTAAGACATAATGTTTCACAATTAGAAATGATAAAAGAAGATAGTAAATCATATAAATTAAGACAATCTTCAATGATAAAGAGTAATGATATAGAAGAAATAGAAGATTGTGAAGAAATAGAAGAAATAGAAGAAATAGAAGAAATGGAAGAATTACAAGATTTTCGCGTAATGATATAAGAAAAAATAAAAGCTGCGATGATTTCTTGTAATAATGAAACAGAATTACAAGAAATAGTTTAATTTTAGTTTTTAAAATTGAATATATATATATATTATTAATATATATCCAACAATGTTAAAATTATTACTATCAACACTTACATTAATCAACGGACAACCATTATATATGAATTATCAAGTTCAAGAAGATTATGTACCAATTATAGATTACCACCAAGTCGGTCATGAAACAACCAACAATTACATGATAAAAATAGAAGATTTTAGAAATCAAATAGAATATTTAACAAAAAATTCAGGTTGTAATTGGATTACAATAAAAACTTTATCAGAATATGTTCAAACAAAACAAA
>PIVM01000950.1 GCA_003353945.1 Gammaproteobacteria bacterium | reverse complement strand
CTGTACGGCATTTCCGTACAACTATAGTAAAAATGCCTTAACAAAGCAATGTTATGGACAGTCAAAAGCTGCGCTCCTTCGTCGCTCCACTTTTGCCTGCCACAAATCGCGGCGTTAGGTGGCGCAAAGAATAGAAATATTTTGCTATGAATAGAGAGAAAGAAAAAGTTTCGCAAATGATATTTGATTTTGCATCTGGCTTTATCGATATGGCTGAATCAATCGAAGAGAAGCAGGCGCATCTTGATATTGCATGTACAGCGTGGAATATGGCTGTTCTACCTAGAAATAAGATGGAAAGAGTTTTTAAAAAGTATTTTAGGCATTTGACTAAATGCTCAATTGAGAAGAAAGAAATCAAGCTGCTAAAGGGAGATGTTCGTGAGCTAATAGCAGCGAAAAACAGCCTATTTCCTGATGTTAATAGGCATATTGTTAATGCTAAAATTGAGCCTTCAAATGGAGATAGCTACCGGATAACGGCCGCTTTCTTGCGGGTAGAAGAGAAAGAGAGTGCAGGTGATATCACCTAACAAAACAATGTTGCGGATTTGGGTCATCGGGTCAGAGGGGCGTAAGCCCCGACTGCCCACAGAACCGTGCGTACGGGTCACGTACACGGCTCCTCACACTAAACGTATCCAAAGACGAACATCAAACCAATGCTCAAGTTGAGC
>PIVM01000949.1 GCA_003353945.1 Gammaproteobacteria bacterium | reverse complement strand
ATCTCAGCTGCTACGGCAGATCAAGCTGCATATTCTGATACTGCACAATACGCTGAACTAGCCAATGCCGCCATCTCAGCTGCTACGGCAGATCAGGCAATACATTCTGATACTGCACAATATGCTGAATTAGCAAATGCCGCCATCTCAGCGGGTCAGGCCGATCAAGCTGCATATTCTGATACCGCTCAATATGCTGAATTAGCCAATGCTGCAATCTCTGCTGTTACAGCAGATCAGGCAATACATTCCGATACAGCACAATATGCTGAACTAGCCAATGCTGCCATCTCAGCTGCTACGGCAGATCAAGCTGCATATTCTGATACTGCACAATACGCTGAATTAGCAAATGCTGCAATCTCAGCTGCTACGGCAGATCAAGCAATACATTCTGATACTGCTCAATATGCTGAATTAGCCAATGCTGCAATCTCAGCTGTTACTGCCGATCAGGCAATACATTCCGATACTGCACAATATGCTGAATTAGCCAATGCTGCAATCTCAGCTGTTACTGCCGATCAGGCAATCAATGCTGATACTGCACAATATGCTGAATTAGCCAATGCTGCCATCTCAGCTGCTACGGCCGATCAAGCTGCATATTCTGATACTGCGCAATATGCTGAATTAGCCAATGCCGCAATCTCAGCTGCTACGGCAGATCAAGCTGC
>PIVM01000137.1 GCA_003353945.1 Gammaproteobacteria bacterium | reverse complement strand
CCCCGGCCTGTCACGATTTTTTCATGTTTGCAGTTAGCATCCTTTACAGCACTAAAACATGCCAGACCATCAGAGATAACAGTACTTCCCTCACTAAGATGCGCCTTTGCCCAGCGACTCATCTCTTCGAGTTTAAATCCTTTAACCACATGGCCACTTCCAATTGAATAGGGCCTCTCTACATTGCTCTTCTGGTCCATAATCCCTGAATAGCTCAGATAAACTGTACCCTTTCTGAAACTGAACTCTATTTTTAGCCATCTCGCACTCACTTTTCGCACTGTTATTATGTACGGTACAGCAGTAGCTGAGCATTATGGGTAATCAGGTAAAATTTAGTAATCTGCTGAGTAGTCGTCTGTGCAAGTCTTGATGTTATTGTTGAATGACCTGAATGGATATGGGAGCATGGTATCGTGTAAAATAAATTACTTTCAAAAGAAAAAATTTATCTAAAATGACAGCATCGCTAGTTTCATGGATTGGTAACGCAGACATCAATGGTGGTACTGAAGAATTGTCGGTTGAACTCATTCGTGCAGACATCAATGACCTGCCGGATACCAGTATTCCAGTGAAACGAGAACTGCGAACAGTCCACGAACTGCGCGGCATCATGAAGTACCGCAAAAAGGGCATCACCGTAGGCGAGGGCACCGCAAGCACGGGCACAAAAGATGGCAATATAGAAGACTTTGATTACCCCATCTATTTGTCTGGCGACGCTGAAGCACTGCAATACCGCAGGCGTTTAAAAGATATTCTGGACGAGATGGTCAAAGACAATCCCATCCTGCAAAAAGTCTACAACGATGAACCCTATCACACCCTTCGATAGCGTCTCCCATGAAGGCGTCGATGGTGTATTTGATCCCGATGATGTTGATACCCTGGTCTCTGTATTGAAACCCTTTTTGGCATCCAGCGATGAAAAAAGTGATGACAAAGAGGAAGAACCTGTTAATAAGGCTGGAGAAGAACGAACATGATAACACCGGAAATACTAGCAATAAGTGCAGCTATAACGATGCTTGCCGCAGTGGCCGCTTACTTTGTCTCCGCCCTCAAAGCGAGCAAGAAGCTCTCGCAGAGCCAAGAGGAACTGGCCGCTGCCAAAGCCTCCGGCGAGCAACATGAGGCCCGTATTGTCGAACTAACGCAAAGCACTAACTCAGCTGCTGAACAAGTGCGTGCCCTTGAGCTTAAGCAACAGAAATCAGAAACAGAGATTGCCTCATTAACAGCTCGAAAGTCCGAACTGGAGCGGGATCTTCTGCAAATCAAAGGTGAAGCCGAAACAGCAATGCAGGCAAGGCATTCCGCTGAAGTGTTAAGCCAATCGGTGCAAACAGAACTGCAGGAAAACAAAAAGCAGCAACAAACCTTAGAAACCCAATTACACACATCCAGTGATACCGTTAAACAACTGGAAGCAAAACTTGAATCCACCGTGCAGGCAAAACATAGCGCAGAAAAAGACTGCGAATCTGCCCAAACCGAGCTAAAGGAAAGTCGAGTCCAGCAGCAAGCGCTAGAAAGCCGGTTGCAGTTATGTGCTGAGGAATTATCCGCAGAACGAAAACAGCTCTCCAATCAAAAACAAGCCCATGCCGAGCTGGGCAAACAAGCCAAAGCCTTTGAGGTGAAGGCAGATCAAACGCAACTAAAGCATGACGAATTAAAACAGCAGTATCTCGCCTTGCAAGAAAAGCACGACAAGCTACAGCAACAATTCACTAGCTTGAATGCCGAACACACCGAACTCAAAACCTCACTCGATGAGCGCGAAGGCAGTCATGCCAAACAACTGGCGCAGTTTGAAGAACAAAAGCAGCGACTGAGCAAAGAGTTTGAAAACCTTGCCAACAAAATCTTTGAAGAAAAAGGCAAATCCTTTGCGGATACCAGTAAAACCAACCTTGATAATCTGTTGAAACCGTTTAGAGAGCAAATTGACGGTTTTCAAAAGCGGGTTAATGATGTGCATGATGAATCCATCAAGGGTAATGCCAATCTCAATGCCGAGATTAGAAAGGTGCTCGATATCGGCCTGAAAATGAGTGATGAGGCCAGCAATCTCACCTCAGCGCTAAAAGGCGATTCGCAGCAGCGGGGTGCATGGGGTGAGGCACAGCTTAAGCGTACCTTGGAAATGAGTGGCTTGATTGAAGATGCCCACTACGAAACACAGTCCTCCTTTAAAGATCTTGAGGGTAAGCAGAAGCAAACGGATTACTTGGTTAAGTTGCCGGATAATAAACACATCATTATCGATAGCAAGGTCTCGCTAGTAGATTATGATCGGGCGTTGTCCGCAGACACGCCGGAAGAACACAATGCGGCCATGGATGGTCATATAAAGTCGGTGAAGAAGCATATCGATGATCTGGCGAAAAAGGACTACACCAATTTGATTGGTATGCGCAGCCCAAGCTTTGTGTTGATGTTTATGCCCATTGAACCGGCCTATATTGACGCACTGAAAAACAGTAAGGATTTATTCAGCTACGGCTATGGCAAAGGTATTGTACTGGTATCCCATACCACCTTGATCCCGATTCTCCGTACCGTCGCTAACCTCTGGATGATGGAGAAAAGCAATGCAGAAGCACGAGAAATTAGTGGAAAAGCGGGCGATATTTACAACCAGGTTTGCATAGTAGCAGAGCGACTGCAAAAACTGGGTGGCACCTTGGGTACTGTCAGTAATCACTACAACAATACGGTAAAAGCTTTGGTTGGCACACAAGGATTACATGGCAAGGTTGAGCGCTTTAATCAGCTGTCCAGTAAAGTCAGCAAAACCATGCCGGCGCTTGAGCCAAGCCATATTGATTTTGAAACTGAACGCCTAGTTTTAGCTGCTGAGCCAATCAACAATCGAGAAGAGGATGCAGCAGATGAACAAAATGATGTCCTTACCATTGAACAAGACAAAACACTGATTGACGAGAAACGCTAAATGCTAAATGCTAACAGGCCAACTACGCAACGATATCGACAAACTCTGGGAAACACGGGTGATCAGCTGGAGCCTTACCGGGATCCAAATAGCTGGATTCCTGGTCTCGCCTCAGGCTCGCAAGGAACGACGGTATTGCGTAATTTAGGCTTTACTATGCCATTCGGGTCAGATTTATATGATCATTAAAAAAAACAAGATGCAAACCCTGTAAACCTATCGGTAATGTTAAACAATGATAAAAATTGGACGCAATAAACCCTGCCCATGCGGTAGCGGAAAAAAATACAAGCACTGCTGTCAGGGCCTTGCCTCGGTTGTTAATGATGAGTTATCCGGTTTGCTTGCCGGACAGGATGTTAACTCGCTGGAAGAAGCGCAGGCATTGACGGATGCGTTTGTGCAACAGAAAAATCAGCAGGCAGATGATGACTTTCAGGGGCTCTCACCTGAGCAGATGCATCGCGCATTATATTTTGCCTTTGACTCCCCTGATGTGTTTCAGTTTTCAGATCTTGTGCCCCGCGATGCAGCGGCTCCGGTGTTAACCCTGGCGGGGTATATCGTCAATGCCATTGAAGAGAAGGGCTTAAAGTTAACAGCAAAGGGAAATTTGCCGCAAAAGCTCTGTAAAGAGGCGGCGAGCGAGTATTGGCAAGACCTGCCCTTGGATGATATTCATCATCGGATAAAGGTGAATAAAGAGGAAGATTTTTTTGATCTGCATGTGACTCGCCTTCTGCTGCAGTTATCAGGTTTTCTAAGAAAATCAAAGGGCCGATTGTTTATAACCAAAAAGTGCCGACAGTTAATAGAAGACAATGGCGTGCCAGGGCTTTACCCCGTGTTATTGCAATATTATTGTCAGCAGTTTAATTGGTCCTACCGTGATGGTTATGATGAACTTGCCTTTATCCAGCAGTCATCGCTTTTTAGTATTTATCTTTTGCAACGCTACGGTGATGAATGGAAACCCTTTGGGTTTTATGAGGATTGCTTTATCCAAGCCTTTCCGATGCTGCTTGATGAAGTGGAGTCAAGTCCTTATTGTTCCTCTGATGAACGAGTCAGGCGTTGTTACAGTCTGAGAACCCTGGAGAATTATTTACAATATTTTGGTTTAGCGGAAGTTGAAAAAGAGAAAATGGCGGGCGAAAAGCCTTTTTCATATAATCGTAGAATCAGGGTTCAGCCGTTGTTGGATAAGGCAGTACAGTTTATGTTTTAGCGCTTATGCTGTAGCTTCCTAGATCTTGAGCATCTACAATCTCTTGATCCAAAAACTGACTCTTGATTCGCATCAAGGGCAGAAGACAGTTGTCGGCATATTGACAACCCGTGCTGCCAGGATCCTTCTGATTATCTTTACCTGCGGCTTCTAGACTATGGTGGATGCCATCATAATAATGCCTGATCATGGCTTCATAACCCGGTTTCCAAGCCTCCATATCCTCGAAGACTTTTCGCAACGCAGCCAATATGGCTAAGCCTGAGTAATCCAAGTCTCCCCAGAAATGTGAGGGTAAGGATCCTGTTTCTGAAAACCACCATTGTTCGAATTGATTGACTACTTGGTGACTCGATAAACCCAAATGACTAAAGATTGCATTTCCTGGCTGCCTGATTCTGCTGGCTGATCCACGAAAACCGGCACTGTATACCAGAGCCATGCCACACAACGGTGAAGTTGCGGGCAACTTATTATTGTTAATCAAATCCGCCAACATTAGGAAAGTATCCTGGTTTTCTATAAACAGTACGCTAGTGAAGTTATCCGGAACGAAGATATTGATTAATAATGGTCGGGTTACAATGTTTGCTGATACTGCCGGGAATAAGGCTTTAAGAAAATCCTCCCTTTTATCCAAAAACTTGGAATCGCCCCAAAAGCATCTTGCTGCTAATACTCTTAAGGTGACGGGCTTATTGAGCTGCTCTTTTATGAGTGAAATTGCGTGAACTATTTCGGTTGCTGATTTGTCTCGGTGGTGGATTGGATTGTCTTGTAAAAGACCAACGCTCTGTTCAAACACATCAGAATATGTTGATACGGCTGTATTCCATTCGATTAAATAGGGGGAGTGTTCTGGACGCTTAAGCCAATGACGCAGAATGTTTTCATGCGATGTATCGAAATGAATTAGTGCATCTTCGTAGACTTCTTTGCCTGTTTTAGCGCGTTGTGGTTTGATTGAAATAAGCTGGTAGGATTTATCGAGTTTTTGAATCAGTCGCCAGAGATATTGGGTATCACCAGTGTTGAAGTCATAGAGCTGGGGCGCTGTTTTTGAATTAAGCCGAATCTGTGGTTTTACGCCTCGCTCGATCTTGTCAAGGAAGCTGCTGAGTAGCTGGTGAATTAATGCCTCATCAGCAACCCACTTAGGGCAGCGGGGCAAATCCTCTTCATTCATAGCAAGCGTCTCAGACTATTTCATCCATAAAATCCAGCATGGCTTGCTGGCGAATCGTTTTTCTATGATGGGCCCACAATTGCTGGATTTTTTCCTGGTTGCAGGATTTTCTATCGACCAGAACGCGCGTTTTCAATTCGCCAACATGTTCAGTTGTCGGGCACTTGGTAAATACGACCTGGTTGCTGATCAGATCCAGGAAGGGGCCTGATTTGCTGGTTGGCATGATAAAAATAAGCTGTAAGCCCAATGCTTCAGTTAAATAATGAATGACCTCACGAGATCGTGTTTCATCCATCTTGGAAAATGCCTCATCGACCAAGACCATTCGACAGTGAGAATTGCCTTCATTAAACCGAAAAGCAGAGGTGACCGCAGCAGAGCGAATGATGTAGGCGGGTGTTTCCAGTTGACCACCAGACCCGGTACCGTATTTACTCAAGGCAATTTTTGGCTTATCTACGGGTGTTTTATAAATCTCATAGCGTCGATAATGTCGATAGTCGCTAATTCGTTGCAGTTCGCGTAGCGCATACTGAGAATCTTTGTCCAGCAGCATAGCCAATAGCTTATCCCTGACCCGACAGGCTTTTTCGCTAAGTTCAGCATCAAACAGAGTGCTGCCATCACCTAGATTAGGAATGTTGATGACCTCTTTAAAGAAACGCCAATATTCCTGGTATTCAGGTACCCAGTCATAGGCGAAACTAAATCTTTCCTGATCCGAACCAAACACATGGTGTTCAAGTTCCTTATTAAGATCGTTTAGAACGCGCTTGCCGTCATTGATCGCTTGATAGATTGAGTGGCACAGATTGGTGACGAAGGCTGTATTGAAGCTGTCCTTTAAAACAGACAGTTTTTCATGCTTATCGACTAAGACATTATTCTTTAAACTATTATAGACCGCTAGAATTTGTTCAAGAAGCCCCACGATATGCTTAAAATAGTGGATGTCATTTTTTTCAGATACGCCAGTGAAATAGACAATATCGTTATGGGCGCTACTGATTTGGTTGTGCTGAATAATGGTCTCATAGAGTTGGCGTTCGACTTTATCCATGCGATCGATATGATCATCATTATCAGCAGCAAAAGAAAAATCGGCTTTTGCAGCTTTTGCGCGCATATCCGCTAGAGTTAGTGCGTCTTCAGTATCAAAACGGGGATAAATGTCAGCGATTTTATGTGCGGCTTTTTCTGTCTTTTCCTGCTCGGTTTGTAACGCTTCTTTTTCGCTCTCAAGTTTATCAATGCTGTCTTCATACGGTTTTATATTGCTAACAAAGGCACCGCGTTTTTCGCTGAGTTCCTGCACTGTTTGATCGATAGAGCGATGTTCTTTTTTTATCTCAGCTAGCCGACGTTCAAGTTCTTCGAAATCGCTGAGATCCAGGTTGGCGAGCTGATTTTCGGCCAGCTGTAACTGGCGATACTGTGTTAGCATCTCGCTAATGATGTTGCCGCAATGGATGGGTTGAATTTGGTTGATTAGCTCATGAATGCGAGCCAGATCATGATAGGCTTCTTCGACGGTATGGCTCTTTTGTTCCAGCGTGTTGAGTTCCAGCTTTTTGGCAGCCAATGCCCTTTTTCTTGCGCCTTGGCCAAATACCAAACTGGCGTCGCTGATATCACAGCGAAACATGCTGTAGTTTCCAGAACCTAAACCGTCGGCAGTCAGCCCTCGGGCAGTTTTCTTTAAGGCCTCTTCATTGGCAACACGCAGCACCGTGCCATAGGATACTTTCAGGTAAAATTCGGCAATCTTGTGCTCAAATTCCATGATGTCGAATATCGAATCTTTCGCTATCGATATTTTCCTGGCATCTTGCTGCGCCTTGTGGCCTTGAATTATTTTAGCGGCATTTCTATTGCCTTTAATTGATCTAACAATACGAATGGCTTGAGCTTCATAGTCAGACTCGACAATGATGGAAAATCGAGCGCCACCAATATATCCCTCAATAGCCATTTGCCATTTTGGGTCAATTACTTCGATAAAATCACATAAAACACAAGGATTGGCAGCGGAACACTGTTGCTGTATTGCCTGTAGTGCAGCGTCCACATGGGGCGGATAACTGACCTTATGCTTCTCAAGCTGCTTGACTTCCATCTCCTTGGTATTGAGTTGCAGCTTAATCCTGTCCAGTTGTTCTTTCTTGGTGTTCAGTAAGGCGAATAACTGATCTCGAATACTAATGCCGTTAATGTCTCTGTCAGCCTGATGCAAAAGGTTCGCGAACTCGCCGTGCGTAGCCTCCAGTCGGGTTACTGCCTCCAGCTGGTGTTCCAGCGCACTGATGCCAAGCCAGTCCTTAGTCAGTAGCTTTTGCATATCAAGACCGGTATCACTTGCTCCCGTCGTCACAGCGCGTAATTGTTGGCGGAACATTTTAGAGTCGATAATGGGGAGGTCAGCCCCGATAGAGAGAGCTTGTAATTTTTTGCTTAACTTGCTTGCAGCCTGATAGTTTTTCGCAAACTGCTGATCTTGTTCCAATAGCGGAGCAACCCGGTTCACCAGATGGCCTTTAACCCGCTCAATCGTCTTTTCCAGCTGATCCTTGTCTTTCAGCGTATCAATACCCTGGCGTTGTGCTTCAAGTTCGATCAGTTGAGCGTGGACCAGTGATTTCCGTTCGTTGGTTTTTACCAGTTGTTGATCAGTGTCTTTGATGGCCTCAAGGTTTTTTCTCTGTTCCTCTTTTTGGCTTAAGTATTCCTGCTGTTTAACCAGCAGTCCTCGAGTTGTTTCGCAATATTGTCCAACACAATGATCCGTCCAATGTTCGATGTACTGGCCGGCCAGCGTTTGTGCTGTCTCTAGATTATCAATGGCATCCTTAATATATCGGGTTTCTTCATCCATACTGTGTATGGTCTTCATTAACTCCGATACCTGGCGTATGTCTTCTGACAGATCTTTCGGATCAAGAATTTCCTTTGCGACAAATTCGCTAATACTCTTGACCGGTTTGTATGCCATAAAATGGGAGAAGGTGCGGGCTGCATGTTTCGCTTCTTTATCAGAAACGGCACCCGATAACCCGCGAAAAGCGCCATAAAGGCGGCGCAGGTAAGGACCTTTTTTATCGTAAGTCTCAATGGCTTCTTTGCCATATTCCATTTTCAGATACTGGGCAATGTCTGTAATAGGAACGACATGTTTCCCTGATTTTTCTTCTTTTACAAAATGACTTAAGGACAGCTCATGGTGAGGGATGATAATAAACACAATGTCATCTTGACGTGATTGTCTGGGCGAGCTGGCTTCATCCAGTCTTGCTCTGACACCCATAATGGCGGTGAAAACATCGCTGCTCTCGCCATGGGTGGGATGAAAAATGCCCGCCACATAGCCATCCGTCAACCGGGTTCTGGCATAACTCCCATCATCACAGCCGAGAATATAAGAGGCCAGTGTCCGTACTTGTTTGCCTCCACGGCCTTTTTGGGTGGTTTCGTCTTGGCCGGGGTTGTAGGTAAATAGATTTTCATGAGCGGCTGTCATCAATGATTGCAAACCATCGGCTGCCGTGGTTTTTCCGGATCCGCTGCCGCCGGAAAACAAATTAATAGGGCCAAAATCAAATTCCAAATGAGGTATGTTGCCCCAATTGACATAAATAACGCGCTTACAAAACACCCGTGGTCTCCTGTTGCTGATCTATAGTCTCATCTGGGTATAAATTCGATAGGACATCATCACTGACAAAACTGGTGATTGATGGCTGTATACTGATCCAGCTCTCGGCTGAATCCAGGTCAACGTCCGCATTGAATTCAATCAATCGCAATTGCCGCAAGCGTTTGAAGATGGCTTTGCGTTCGCCCAAATTATCGGGTAAAGATCGCTTTAAGAGGTTTGTGAATGAGATCGCTAAACCTTCAAGCGGCAATAGTACGCAGCCTTTTTCATTAACCCGGCCTTCACGCAGTGATTTTTCATACTCTACACGCAGTACAAGAATGGCAGCAACTTCTTGCTGCGTCGGCTTGACTCTAAAACCATTGTTGAATGCGCCCTCTTCAATGTCGATCATCCCTGGAACGATGGCGCCGGGTGGAAATATTCTCACAAAACAGAATTTGCTGTCGTGTTGTATTCTGACCTTGATGACAGACAAATAGTCTTCAACCAGTTCATCACATTGTATGTATCGATCATATAATTTTGCTTCAATTAGGCTTTCGTCTCGGCTAATAACGCCATAATCAAGCAGGCGAATGATGAGCTCTGAAAACTCGTCTGCGGATATATTGAGATTTGTTAAAGACTCCTCAATAAGCTCGGTTAACATAGACTGAATCCTTTATTGATCATTGTGTTGCTCTTGCTTTTCGTGTTGCTCTCGCTTGTCGCTTACCAGCTCTATAGTGAACTCATCATAAGCGTGATAGTACTCCGAATCCGTGATTCTTTTCCCGGTGGGCTCGACCTTGAATGCCAGCTCTGAACTAAGGCTGTTAATCGCACCTATCTCTATCACATGTGCCATCGCTATTAAGTCTTTCGCATCATCAACCGGCAATCCCCGGGTTGATAGGCGCCGTCCGGATCGCAGTGCTGATAAGATATATTCCTGCACATGTTTGCCGTTTACCATAAAGGCTTGATCCAATAAGTGCTGGATCATCAGCTCTCGCTGAGCCTCTTTATCAATTGCCTTATGTTCGTAGACTGAGCTGTCGACCCATTGTGTCTGTTTGCGTTCATGTAATCTGAGCTGTTGCGGATCAACCAGCTGGATACGCATGGTAGCCATTGCAACAGCGGCACGTTCAAGTCGTAACTCATACTCATCATCAGTCACGTCACTTAACTCTCTGCAGACTTCAACCAGATCATTGTTGTGCTGACTATTCATGTAGCTGATCTGGCGGATAATGATGTCAGCCCGTTTAGTGAAACCGTGCAGCGAACGTCTGAGTGCTGGCAGCATGATGTCAGCGGCATTGCGCATACGCTGCTCAATGGTATCGAGTATGTACCAAAGGTAGGATTGATCCTGGTGGCAAAGGTCGGGAATCGTCTTGCGCAGCCGCATTTCGGCTTCGCGCTTGAATTCCTTTTTCTTTCTGCGGATCTTCGCGATGACTTTATTAATATCGTCCCGGTGTTTCTCGACGCTATCGGCAGATAAGCGAACAGAGATATCAGGCTGGAAGCGTTTTTCCATAAAATCAAAAAACTGATCAGTTGCCTGCTGCACTAATTGCTGTGCTTCTACTTCCCGAACCAGCTCGCGTTTACGCTCCTCGAGCTCTGCAATGACATCGGTAAAATCGGTAATAATTCGTTCTGAATACTCGAACGCATCCAATAAGTCATAGATTTCGCCACGACTGATAAAGGCTTCCAGGGCATTGAGCGTATTGCGTGTATTACGGTGGCGGGTTCGAACCTGCGTATTGTCCGACTCGATCAGTGTCAGCGAAAATATCCGCCCCATGCGAGTGAATGGAAAGGTTGATTGTAAGGTCGCCGCATCCACTTGACGCTCAATCCATCCACTATCCAATAGTTGTTTTAATACCCAGTTTGCCTGTTCCCTATGATTCTTGAAACGCTGCTCCTGATCGTCGTCCTGATCGCCGTCACAGCCATCGAAGACACAATTCTTCGACCGTGCCAGTGATTCCTGAAATATTTCGATTATCTGATCTCTGGACAAAGACAGCCCATAATCGGCCGCTGACCCGTATTGACGTTGATACAAGAGTGACAGGCACTGAACCACTTGCTCCCGATATTTACTTGAGAGAGGCTTAAAGAAGTGCAGGCGATTTTCAGTAAAGAACATAGGCAGCCGGTTTGAATGGTGCGCGAATGATAAACAAATTGTGCGCCCAGTTCCAGGTGCTAGCGACAACAGATCGGGTCGGTGGCCCTGGAGTCAACAACGTACGGTTGAAAAAATAGCAGTGATAAATGATGCTCCTGCAATTCCGTGTATGCCGCAGGGTGGCCTGTCCGTTCGATTCCCACCCGCGCCACCATTTGTCCATAATAATCAAATAGATAGAAAACCAGCGTGCAAGGTGCGAGTTATTCGCGACATGGCATCGTTGTGTAGGCTGAAATCACAATAAAAACATATGGTTAGGCAGCGGCAAAACTTCCCTGATAAAATAAGCGAGCAAAAATCTTGGTTGTGCCTGTCATGCTAACCCTGGCCTGGCCATAAAACCGTGCGTCGCCTTATTGTTCGAGCGAGCAACCCCAAAGGCAATACGATTGAAGTATCCATATTAACCAATGATTGGCAGCGAGCAGCGAAAACAGTC
>PIVM01000331.1 GCA_003353945.1 Gammaproteobacteria bacterium | reverse complement strand
CCATGCTGATGGCGCAACTAATATGCTGGCCGGATTAAATCGGAATGGGTGGTTGGATTAAATCGGTGGGGTGGCCGGATAACTTTGGAATGGGTGGCCGGATTGGCTCGGAATACTCACCCACTGGTCAATCCGGCTAAATACTGGGCCTTCGGTTAATCTGGCATTACCAATCCAGTCCAGATAGGCGGTGACTGGACATAATCGGCTTAAAGCTGGCGCTTTAAAATATTGCCCCTGATTTAACCGGTCAGTTTTGCTTCTTGGCAAAAAGATATTCATACCTTCACCCGGCGTGACTTCAATATGTTCAATGGCTAACCGGCTTAATTCATCGCTACGAAAACCTCGCCAGAAGCCTATAAGTACCAATGCCTTGTTTCGAGATTGTGTTAATAAACATGTTCGATCATTTGCCTGTAGTGCTGCCTGTAACTGTTGGTCAATCCAGGTAATAAGCATCTCTAATTGTTCAATCTGTAATGGACGTGCCTGTTTTTCTTTTACAGGGTGAAGCTCACCAATACCTTTCAGAACTTTTTTAACGACAGGTGTCTTGGTTGGATCAGGAAAGCCTTGCTCGGTGTGCCATTTGGCCAAGGCAGCCAGGCGCTGACGTAAGGTATTCAGGGTGTGCGTTTCTGCATGGTCTGCTAAATAGCGAGCAACACTGTCTGCGGTTGCAGGAAGAAAACCGCCCCATGAAACTTCAAAATGTTCAATAGCGGAACGATAGCTGCGACGTGTGTTTTCCCGTGTTGCCGCTTCGATATAACGGTCAACTGAAGTCATTTAGGCAACGTGACTCAAAAACTCATCAGCTGAACGGATGCCTTCTCGTTGTTGGCAGACCTTAAATAAACGAAACAGGTTAGTCGCTGTTGCATTACCTTTAGGGCTGACCATGCGGCGCACACCAGCTTCCTTCATCTGTAGTTCGTCGGCAACATCCGGAAATGCTTGTGTACCATTCAGGTAGTCACGAAGCATGGCATTACCAACGGCAATGTCGCCTTCAAGGTAGGACTCCAGCGCTTCAATGAGTAAACCTTTACGGTATTCTGCATCTTTGCACAGTTCCATCACTGTATCTTTGAATTCACTGGTTAAAGCCATTTTTATCACCTCACAATATATATTCATTGGCACCCGTATCAGGATGCTTCCTTTTTCCTTACCCGATAATCTGACAAAAAGCCTTTTGCTTGTTTGATGACCTTTTTCTGGTCAGATTTGTCACTACCGGCAAACAGGATAATTAACTCATTGCCTTCCGTAATGTAGTAAATCCGGTACCCAGGGCCATAATCAATACGCCGCTCGTGTAACCCATTGCCACTGGTAATGGGTTTATGGTCACCAAAGTTACCAGTCTCCATTTGAGTGACAGCTTTGGTAATCTTGGCCTGGGCACGCCCATCATTTAGATGGAGAAGCCAATCTTTAAACGGCACTTTTCCATCTTCCGTTTCGTATTGTTTGGCAGATCGCTCCACAACGGGTAGTGGCATCTAATGTATCTCCGTTATTGTTATTTAATAATAACATGTATGTTATTATTGTCCAGTTATGTTGCAAGCTCATTTAAACCTTAGCATTCAGGCTCTTAGTGAGATAGTGGCTAAATATATGGCTTTTACAGGCCAGAACTATTTACAGTCTTAATCGTCCATCTGTACTGACATTTTGCAGAAATCAGCAAATTTTAGCAATCACATACAATAATCCATTATTATCGCATATAAATATGACTATTCATTTCAAAATTAAAATCTATAAAGTAGTATGTATATACATGGTATGTAATACAGTACGAAATATAAGGAGGCTGTCATGGCTCGTGGTGGAATCAACAAATTCAATGTTCAACAGGCACGAGATACTGTGCTTGCAAAGGGACAGAACCCTTCTATTGATGCAATACGTATTGAGCTTGGCAATACCGGATCAAAAAGCACTATCCATCGCTACCTCAAGGAAATCGAGGAGGAAGAGGGCTGTCAGCTGAATGATGAAGCTTTGCTCAGCAATACACTCACAGAAATGGTGTCGCGACTGGCGTCACGTCTACACGAAGAAGCAGCCACAATCGTAAGTGAATACGAAATAGAGCATAAAAAGCAGCAAGACGACTGGCAGGAAAGACACAGGTTACAAAGCCAGGAGTTAAAAGAGGCTCTTTCCAAAAACTCAGATCTGGATACCCAGCTAGTCACCTGTAAAGAACAGCACACGATTGCGGCCAATGATATGCAGGCATTATCTGGCAGAGCGCAGCGCCTTGAGCAGGAGGTGAAAGACTTTATGCCATTAATTGCAGAAAAAGACAGGCACATACAGTCAATCGAGGAAAAGCATCAGCATAGCCGTGAGTCACTGGAACATTATAGGCAATCGGTAAAAGATCAAAAAGACCAGGACCAGCGCCGTCACGAACAACAAGTACAGCAACTGCAAGCTGAACAAAGACAGTTAAATCAAACCATATCAGTCAAACAAACGGATATCACCACTCTCAGTCAAGACAATGCCAGGCTGCTATCAGCAATACATACATTCAGAAAACAACATGCCGAATTAGAAAAAAAATACCTAAATGCTGACGAAAAGACAAAAACAGCTGAAAATATGACAGTAGTTTTAGAGATGCAGGTCACAAGTCAGAAGGAAAAACTCAATGACCATCAAAGTGAGAATAATCAACTTCTCAGCTGCCAATTCCTATCATTCTGATCAAATAAACTGATGTTCCACCAGCTCCCCCCATCAACAAGCTTGACCAAACCATCCCTTATTGTGTTTT
>PIVM01000330.1 GCA_003353945.1 Gammaproteobacteria bacterium | reverse complement strand
CCTGCTGTATTGGCACCGCTCTTATCGATATTGATCAGACCAGGCTTACCATTTCTGCCTATGGCTTTATTGAGAAAGCGTAGAGCGGCCTTCTTATCACGCTTAGCTGTGAGGAGAAAATCGATAGTATCACCTTGCTTATCAGCAGCTCGATAATAGTAGTTCCACTCACCTTTCACCTTGATATAGGTTTCATCCATTCGCCACCTATCACCTGGTTTTTTCTTCTTTTTATGAAAAGCTTGCTCAAGCAGCGGCGCATAATGCACGACCCAACGATTAATGGTGCTGTGATCGACATGAAACCCTCGCTCTGCCATAATCTCTTCAAGGTCTCGGTAACTTAACGAGTAGTCCAGGTACCGACGCACACTTTACAGAATCATTTCTCGTTTAAAGTGCCGTCCTTTGAAGCTGATCATAGCCTATCCATTCTACTAGTTTCGGGATGTTGATTATATCACAACCCAAAAGGACTCGAATTTTGCGACAGAACCCCGGGGTTTCACGAAGTTGGGCTAACATAACTGCATAATAACGAGAGCTCACGTCACGTTATATTGTTTTAAACGCTGAGATCTTACTGAACAAAGATATCCATACTACCTGCCAATAACACCTGTACGGCAGCGAAAGCACCCAGCAGGGAGCACGCAAACCAGACGCCGTTCGAACCCACAATATAAATCATAAAATCCTTAAAACTGATTAGTTTATAACGCTTATTAACCATAAAGCTAAGCCAATACACTGCAGTCCCGTAGGTCATTTGATGAAATAGAATCAGTCCGATGATACCCAACACCACCGGAGGAAAAATGGGAAAGGTCATTCCTACAAGGAAGATTGCAGAAGAGACCAAAGTAGTCATTCCATTACCCGAATCGACGAAATAACCGAATGAGCGTTTGTCCGCATAAGAGTCATCAAATATGGCATAGACAGACCATACATCTGCCCAGAAGGTAAATGAGACCAAATCTTTCCGTCGCACAGGGTGTGTTAGAAATTCAGACACCAACGCACCTTCATTTCCTCTAAAGGTTTTGAGGTTCTCATTGTGCTTCTTATTGATATAGTTTATGCGAATGAATAAGCTAAGTTCCCAAAAACAGTTCAACAAATTCAGCACCAGAAAAAAGGCCAACACCGCTTGTAGCCAGTTAAATGTTTCATGCACAACGGAGTGCACCACAACGGCTAACAACGTACCCACTACAAGACAGAGAGAGACTAACTGCCAGACATTGAGCCCGATCTCTTTGTGAAAAAAAACCTGTATTGCCAACCTGCTCATTATCCAGGTTGTTTTCTTGTGTAACAGCATCCATAAATAATTCCCACACAAATATCAAACTATTACATTTCAACCCTTCGAAAAAAGATAGAAATGACCAATGTTGTGTATAGCAACGAAATTTTACATTTCATCAAAGCTCAAATAGGTATTGCACACTCAAATTGAAGGCTATAATATTACCTAATATATTAGCTAATGATCAAGATATATTTCCCTAAGACAACATACTGACCAAAGCAGGGTGGTGAAGCTGGGTAAATAGCATTGAGGGCAAAGATAACCAAAATGAAGAAACTCAATAAGGATCCAGATATTCGCAAGGACATGTTTATACCTGAACCAATATCAGGTCGATATGATGAGCAAGTCGAAGATGCATGGGCTTTGCGTTTGTCAGATCTGCCATCAAAGGCTATTCCACTGTTAGCCTTGCTGGATGTTACCTCCACACTGGTCAGTAACTTTCATCACAAGACGCTAAAGAGGTACGGGCACAACCATACTGAATACGCCATCCTCTGTACTTTGTTACTCAATGGTGCAGGTATGCGCCCCAGCGTTTTAACCGGGATGCTTAGCAGACCTTCCGCAGGCACAGCACAAACATTGAATAAATTGGAAAAAAAAGGGCTTGTCGCTCGTGAAGAAAATCCTGATGATGGTCGCTCCGTATTAGTGGCGCTGACAAAGGAAGGTGAAGATATCACTCTACAACTGTGTGAAGCCGAAGCCAGTGCCTCCAAAAGATTGACTAAACATCTAAGTAAAAAAGAACTTCTCGAATTGCGATTGGCTATGGGGAAAATTATCGACATTTTCAATTAGCACCCGGCGCACTAATCTGGACACACACCATTAGTGTCCATCAATTTATCAGTGAATGTGGCAGTAATACAGGTTAGTGCCAAATGGCGGGAAATTCATGTCAGTGTATCCAAGGAGCGACTAGCTCCTTAATAGGCGACCTCAATCCGGTATCTGAACGTCTGCTACCGAGAACATAGTACACGCAGTGTGATATTCACGTCAGGTCAGTTTGAACGATTCCCGTGCATTGCTTACAAACCAAGTCAACTATTAAACAAGGGTCAGGAATTCGAGAAAAGAAGTACCCAAACCAATTATCGCGCCATACCTCCAACCCACCATCAAAGCGCAACATATTGACTATTAATTAAGCAGCAGTTAAACGGGGATTAAAGAAGGGTTATAAGCCACCAGCGAGGGGGAAGAACGAACCAAACTAAGCGTCGCGCTACAGAATAAGCGATCAGCGGGCTATGCAGGTCCGATTAGTGTCATTTCAAGTGTCGCGCTACAACCACCCCACCAAGCTGGAATTTAGTGCCACATTTATGCGTTTAGTGTCATTTCATGTGGCGCACTACAGTAGCCCAAAACCCACTTCTTGTAGTTTATTGTATATGCCCCAGGTGTGCCTATGGTGTGCCCAGATTTTTTCGAATTTCACAACGAAAAACAGCGAACCCTTAGATTCGCTGTAACTC
>PIVM01000948.1 GCA_003353945.1 Gammaproteobacteria bacterium | reverse complement strand
TACTATGGCATCATGTTTTATATCCTGCCCAAGTGTATATAAAAACACCTTTTGCACAAGCGTGCAAACATCCTTAAAAACTTGTAATTTGTAATAGAGTGCCATAATTTTTTTTTTAAATTGACCGCTACGTGCTTAAATTTGGTAAATAGTTAAAAAGCCCGAATAGCACGCACACTTTTTTCACCGTTCTTCCACTCGTCGCTGACGTCGCTGCCGCCGCTGACGGACCACCGATACAAAGCAAGCTTCTTTATATTAACAGCTTCAACAGTATTACCCTGATACTCGGTAGAAGTCCAATAGGAATCACTAAGACCAAAAATCCCCCCCTTATCTACGTCTACAAGGAATAATAGCTCAAGCTCAGTGTTTGAGGGTAAGTACCAGTCGTTGTAAGACTCTTCCGGATCAGTATCAGTAGTAACGCTGTAATTAGCACAAGTATCAGCTGCAAAACCATCTGAACGACCATCTGCAGCTGCCTCTTGGGCAGCAATAATTGTATTTGTATTTGACCTTCCTGCATATACGGCATCTAAAAGTGCATTTGTAAGAGTATACGTCTTGTCCTCCGTCCCCTCACCGCCCCATCCAAACTCTCCTAGGTCTACTGTATCGGCTATTAAACCGTGAGCCCCTGATTTATCCAACCAAAATATTATGCCCCCTCCGTAGAA
>PIVM01000947.1 GCA_003353945.1 Gammaproteobacteria bacterium | reverse complement strand
CTAGTTGACCTAAAGTGCGTCTGAATGTTACAATTTCATCGTGGAGTAGTTTCTCGTCGTCTTCCACAAGATGACTATCCCACGGTGTATTCCTTATTTTTGCTTCCAAATAACCAATCCCCTTGACCGTGTCGCTAACAATTTTCAGGATGCCATAGTGACACATTGCCAATGTGGCGGCAGCACTGGTCCGTCAACAAGCATGACAATACCAGATAAGCCACCCGCACGCTTCATCATTAGCTAACTTGCCACTCCGTTTTAGCATGAGCAGGAATAAGCTAATATGTTCAGCAGACAGCAACTTGAACTTTATCGCATCATCAATAGCATCACACAGAAAAACATTCACTTTAGTCGCAGCCCCGGGATGGTGCTTGAGCGGGAACACACTTCTGTCATCAACCTGGCCCGCTGCCAACTTCCTCATCACACCTAGTCCACTAGGGCAATGACTGATATTAGATTTCAGGACAGCTTTTACCAATGTTGCATAATTTAGTTTTACCACTGCTGAGTCTAGAAGATGGAATAACTTCATGGTGTCAGCAGACACAGTTTCTGTCGCGGTATTCGTACCGTTGTTGTGGGTACGAGACTCTTCCAACCGCCAAACTACTATGCCAACTTCTACTATGATCTGAGCAGGCACGACACACAGTAGTTAATCACGCACTTAGT
>PIVM01000946.1 GCA_003353945.1 Gammaproteobacteria bacterium | reverse complement strand
ATCATCGTGCATCACCTCCTTTCAGTCGCCATGCAAGATTTTCGGGTTCATCCGATCAACGAGCACTGTTTCTTATGAAGATCAAAAAGTCTGAGTTTAAAACATTCAAAATCACGATATCCATAAGCTTTCCTTTTCATCGTTTTCATTTTGTTATTGGTGCCTTCAAACCCGCAATATTCATGAGTGCTCGTCGCGAGACCGTCAGATGTGCGTCAGATCAGGCCGAGCACAGGAATAAACGGATCATACGCAAAACATCCGGAAAGCACCTTGCTAACTGCTAAGGAAGCCCGCAGTCGATGCGGGCGCCTCCTCGCCGCAAGGGCACTAGTAAATGAAGCTTGCTGCGAGTGCAAAGGAAACATCACCGCAGAACATGGGGAAGACCTCCCAGCGTAAGGTTGGTCACATCCGATAACCTTACATGAATGTCAAGTATTAGATGCCTATCCGGTTGACGCACAAAATCATGCATGAAAATTACGGCCACCTATAAAGTGATAAGAACTCGCTTTTTCAGGAATGAACTGTACCGATATGGCACTTGGGTGTCAACAAAAAAGCAACCACAACATATGTGGCATCAGGCTGGATTGCGGGTCAGAGATTGTACAGGAATATGAACTGAGATATAATGACGGCTAAAAGTAGGGGAATTTGTAGGAACCTGGCGGCATT
>PIVM01000945.1 GCA_003353945.1 Gammaproteobacteria bacterium | reverse complement strand
GAGGATTTCACAGAGCCGTTGAAGATCTGTGCATCGCCTGCTGAGCCAGGTGCCCCGATATCGACCCAAAAGAAGCTGTAATCAGCATCAACCAAGGCCATCAGGATGATGGAGAAGAAGTGCTTGTAGTTGTGGTAAAGGGTGCCTGATTTGGGAGGCTTCCTCAGAGCAACGTGCTTGCCATCCATTGCCCCCAGGGCATGCCAGAACTGCCACCTCTGACCAAACCTCTGGGCAATGGCTCTCCACTCCTGCGGTGTGTGGGGGAAATGGATCACCTCTCCTGTGTACTCCTCGATGATGGCCATCACCACCTCATGCACAATCTTGGATATGGTATTGTGTGGGATCCTCCAATGGAAGTGCATGGAGCGGTATGCATCACCCGAGGCCAGGAACCTCATGGTGATGGCCAGCTTCACTCCAGGGGAGTGTGCCTTCCTCCAATGGGTGTTCTTCTTGGTGATACGTGGCCCAACCCTCACCAGCAACTCGTCAAACATCTCTGGGGGAATACGCAAATACCTGCAAAAGTAATGGACGTCTTCAACCCTCAGCTCCTCCATGAGCATGGTGAAAGCACCCTTCATCTTTCTCACCTCTGGTTTACACCATGGCCTCATCCACCACCTCCTCTCTCTTCGCTCGTACAACTCGTCCAACTCTTGCTTGGTGATATCTA
>PIVM01000944.1 GCA_003353945.1 Gammaproteobacteria bacterium | reverse complement strand
ACATACCGTAGATGGCTACAATCGCCTCAGCTACGTCATTGGTCATAAGTAGACCAACTGCTGAGTCACCATCAACTCCCAATACTCGCATCTGTCTTGCCACTTTCTCCGCCATGCTTTGGAGCTCCTCATACGAAATAATCCGCTTCAGACCTCCGTACTCAACCAGAGCTATTGCATTTGGATTTGCCTCGACTTGATCCAGGAAAAACTCGTGCACCAGCCACCCAGGCTTAGGGTAAGGTACAGATGTTTTGTTCCACTCCACTAACTGCCTCTGTTGCTCAACATGCGTGAGCATGGGAAGTTCCCACACTACTTTGTGTGGGTTTTCCACTGTCATCTCCAGCAGGTTCTTGAAACAATCAAAGATCATGACTGCTGTGCTTCGATCAAAGAGCCTCGAGTTGAAAGTCATCATGCCTTTCATACCATCTTTCCGCAGCAGCTCAGAGTCAGCAACACGGAGTAGTGTCAATGTGAGATCCAGATTTTCTAAAGGCTGCTGGCCTTCCATTGCTTTTGCTACTGAGACATTGTCACCCTTGCTCAGCTCGTCGGCTTGAAACGTTGACTCAAGCTCCAAAACACTCACAAATTCAATGTCAGAAGAGCTCATTTCCTTGAGGCCATTAATGAACGGATCATCAATGAGGTTGAGCATAACCTGTGGGAAGTTGGT
>PIVM01000943.1 GCA_003353945.1 Gammaproteobacteria bacterium | reverse complement strand
TGCTCCCATCTCAGCTGCTACGGCAGATCAAGCAATACATTCTGATACTGCACAATATGCTGAATTAGCCAATGCTGCAATCTCAGCTGTTACGGCTGATCAAGCTACATATTCTGATACTGCGCAATATGCTGAATTAGCAAATGTTGCAATTTCAGCTGCTACAGCAGATCAAGCAATACATTCTGATACTGCACAATATGCTGAATTAGCCAATGCCGCCATCTCAGCTGCTACGGCAGATCAAGCAATACATTCTGATACTGCACAATACGCTGAATTAGCCAATGCCGCCATCTCAGCTGCTACAGCCGATCAGGCAATACATTCTGATACTGCACAATATGCTGAACTAGCCAATGCTGCAATCTCAGCTGCTACGGCAGATCAAGCAATACATTCTGATACTGCGCAATACGCTGAATTAGCCAATGCTGCAATCTCAGCTGCTACGGCCGATCAAGCTGCATATTCTGATACTGCTCAATATGCTGAACTAGCCAATGCTGCCATCTCAGCTGCTATGGCAGATCAAGCAATACATTCTGATACTGCACAATATGCTGAACTAGCCAATGCTGCAATCTCAGCTGCTACGGCCGATCAAGCTGCATATTCTGATACTGCGCAATATGCTGAATTAGCCAATGCCGCAATCTCAGCTGCTACGGCAGATCAAGCT
>PIVM01000942.1 GCA_003353945.1 Gammaproteobacteria bacterium | reverse complement strand
CGCTCTGTGTCCAGATTGGCGTATGAAATTGCTGGGTTCGTCTACAGATGGGGCTGGCAACATGACTGGACACAGTTCGGGATTCTCGACTCTTCTTCGCAATGAGTCGTTGTGCAAAGATGGATTTTATCGTGTTTGGTGCCTCGCCCATCAACCTGACCTTGTCACAAAGCAACCAGTGCTCATGCTCGACAATAGTGGTGTGCTCGCCTTCATGAAGCCCTTGACCGACGTTATCGCGTACCTTCGTCGGTAGAAGAATCTACAAGCGCAGATGCATTCCAAGTGCCCGTACTACATCACTTTTCGCTGGAAGTCTTTACACAAAGTCAGGCAAATGGCTGTTGAATAATCGTGCGAGAGTTTCTGCTTACATGGCAGAGAAAACGTTCACCGCTGCCCCGTCAATACTATGGTACGTGATGTCAGATTGCGGTGTGCTCTAATTATAATATGATTGTTGTTTGATCATATTGTGTGTTCTTTGCAGGTGGCTTGTGCTCCATATTGTACACCATTTCTTGTCGACGATCATGATCACTTTCGATGCTCTGCAGAAGAGTGATGGACACGTGTCGCAACAGCTGGACAACTTGAACAGGTTGGCCTATGATCTCGTATCGAAGTGTGGAGCTACAGTTGATGATTCGATCACAAGCCCGGATGATGTTTCCAGTGTCAT